>JBCCRB010000079.1:0-9210 GCA_039208465.1 Pseudomonadota bacterium | reverse complement strand
CGCTGACCAAGATGATGACCGTCTACATGATGTTTGATGCGATGGAGCAGGGAAAGCTCTCCAAAAGCACCCGCATTCGTGTTTCACCGCATGCTGCCTCCATGATCCCCTCAAAGCTTGGCATACGGGCTGGTGGCTCACTGACCGCCGAACAGGCCATTTATGCGCTGATCACGAAGTCGGCCAATGATGTCGCAGCTGCGGTGGCTGAACATCTTGGCGGCACGGAAAGCCAGTTTGCCCGCATGATGACCACGAAGGCGCGTCAGCTCGGCATGAAATCGACCGTTTTTCGCAACGCGTCCGGCCTGCCCAATTCTTCGCAAGTAACCACAGCGCGCGACATGGCGATGCTCGGGATCGCGCTGCGTGAGCATTATCCGTCGAAGTACAAATATTTTTCGACCCGTTCGTTCCGGTTCGGCCAGGCAAACTACCGCAATCACAACCGGCTGCTTGGGCGCATAAAGGGCGTTGACGGCATTAAAACAGGCTATACCCGCGCTTCGGGTTTCAACCTGGTTTCATCGGTTCAGGCCAATGGCCGCTCTATCGTCGCGGTTGTCTTGGGTGGCCGCACCGGTGCTTCGCGCAACGCGCAGATGGAAAAGCTGATCGCGACTTATCTGCCCAAAGCGTCACGGCGCGGCAATGGCAATTTGGTCGCCAAGAAAGGCTCGTCATCTTTCAACCACACTGTGGCAAGCCTTGCCAAATTCGCGCCCTCGCGGCTGCCAAACCCGCTTGAAAATGCCCGTCCGGGTGCCCCCGCCGCACCTTTGGCTGTCGCCAATGCCTATGCCCCTACCCCGCAGCGACCACCTCAGCCGATCGACACCATGACCACCGCCTCCATCAACCCGCGCGGTGCTTGGGTGATCCAGGTTGCATCGCTGGAATCACAAGTAGAAGCATTGGCTTATCTGGATAAGGCCCAATCGAGCACCGGCTCGATTCTGCAGGGACGTGACCCGTTTATCGAGGAGTTTGAAAAGGGTGGCGTTCGATATCACCGCGCCCGTTTTGCCGGCTTTGCCAACAAGTCTGACGCTTGGGGAACCTGCGAGCAGTTGGAGAAACACAATTATGCCTGCTTGGCATTTGAAAATTGAGCGCGGCCGGATGTGTATTTTAAATCCGCGCTCTCGACCCTGAATTTTGTACTTGCGTATCAGGAACGATTTTTATGTACCGTAACAAGAAAGTCCTTAGCCTCGTTAATCCTCTGAGCGAGAAACGCGCTGCCCCCGACGTCGGGGTGAACACTCTGCATCAAGCGGCGGTGCGCCTTGCGGATATCAGCAACAGTCGCCGTCGGCTCAAGGCCAAGGATCTGATAAGCCTCTTGTTCTGTCATGGCGCCCGATTGGGCCGTGCCGGCATGCCGCGCTCCCGCGTGCGCGTTCAAGTCGTCGCGCCATGTGGGCATACGGCGATCAAGGTACGCCTCTAACAACTGAGCGCTTTCCGGGTCTTCCCAGGCCTCGGTTGCGAAGCTCATAATCTCCTCATCCGACAGGCCGTCTAAATCCCTGCCCTCAAACGGGCCATGCAGGATCATGCCATTGAGCGCACCCGTGTCGTGGTCGAGCTCCATCTCCAAAAGTGCTGAACGAACCGTCGACCGGCGAGCCGGTCCACCCGTCATGCGCACACCGCGCAGCCGCGAAAAAAGTGCATACGCGAAAAACAACAGTGGCGCGCCAAGAGCGATGCGCCCGGTAAATGTCATAATCAATCCAAGCGCGGCAACGGCGATGGGCACGATATAGCGGATCTGGCGGGCGATCTTTTCAGCCGGTGTGATCACGAAGTACCAGGTGCCGAGGCCCAGAAAGCAGGCAGCCGCAGCCAATATAATCAACCAGGTCATTGCGTGCGCCTCATTCTATTTGCCTTTGCCCTTCAGGTGCTCGATCAGCAATTTGTCACTTTTGGTGCCACGATGGGCCAGCGCTTTCAGGCCACCGGTCGCATAAACGGCAATTGAGGATAAAAGTTCGGCCAGCACATCTGGTGCTTTCAGGTCAAAGCGAAACCAGCCGCCGCGCGTTAGGCGCGCAATTTCGCGAAACACCATTTCGGCTGTGCGATCATGGCCTTCCTGAAAGACGAATACCGGAACACCGAGCATGCCGAGTTCGCCAGCGCGGTGGCCGAGCGTGTCAGGGTTTTCTTCCATCGCATCGCCAATGTAGACAACTGCGCTGATCGGCGTCTTGGCGTGCGTTTTTCGCGCGTGGCTGAGAACCTTGGAGATCTGGGTACGACCGGCTTGGCACGTAATGCGGCTCATCTGACCCGCAAGCGTTTGCGCATCACTTGCCCAGTTGGAGGCGCGGCATTCGCCAAACCCGCGGAAATAGACCAGTTGCATATGCAACGGTGTCGACTTAGCGACCGCCTGAAACATCTTGGCTTGGATATCGACCGCCATATCCCAGGTCGGCTGGCGGCTCATGGTGGCGTCAAGTGCAAGGACAACGCGTCCTTTGCCGTCCGCGGACGGCTTGATTTGTTCGGCGGCCTTTAAAAATGCAGCAAGATCACCGGCAGATGATTTGGCTTTGCCGGAAACACTGGTCTGGCGCGGGTCGCGTACAATCGGCTTTTTCTCAGTCATATCCCTAATTTGGGCCGCTGATCGCCAATCACAAGCGCGACACTTGCGTCAGTCTGCAAATACCGGCGGCAATTGAATGGTTGGACGGGTTGAACCGAGCCAGCGTTTGCGCGTTTCCTGGCGCCGACGACCAATATCATTGATCGGCAGCCCCAAAAGATCGATCAGTCGGCGCACTTCGGTACGGGCCGCCTGATGCGACAGTGAAATCGTGCCGTTGGCGTTTGTCGGCCGCGTGTCGAGGGCCGTGAGCCCCTTGTGAAAATATTCGCGGAAGATGACGCGTTCACCCACACCGTCAGCCAAACGGTAGCCAAGCATCATGCCCAGTTCACGCATACAATTGTAGACACGTTTTTCATTGCGTGACGTGATGGCGGACAGACGATTGCGGACCACCACCCAATCCAACAGCCCTTCTCCCTTCAGCCGGCGCTCGCGGCGCGCTTCACGAACGGTAATGGCATAATTGGTCGGCTCGATAATTTGAAAATTGTCCGGGTCGATTTTTGCCAGCACATCAAAATCGATAAAACTGTCATTGATTGGTGTGATCAACGTGTCAGCAAAGCGATGCGCGAAGTTTGACAGCACGGTGTATGAACCCGGCGTATCAATGACCACAAAATCATAGCGTTGCTCGAGTTCACGGCAGAGCGTCTCGAATGCCCTTAATTGCTCATCGGCCTGTCCGTTTACCGGATCTGCACCGCGTTGGCCGCAGGCAGGCAAATGATAGTGGGTCGGCGACCGCAGGGCTTTCTCCAGCCCGCTTTGCCAGCGGCGGCGGGCCAGTTGGTACGAGGTCAACGTCGCCTGGCGCACATCAATGTCAACGGTCGCGACACGAAACCCCAAATGCATCAGGCCGACGGCGACATGCATTGACATTGTCGATTTTCCTGAACCGCCTTTCTCGTTGCCGCAGACGACAAAATGACAAGCATCATTTTTTCTGGCGCGCACACCCACGCCCGGCAAACCCTGGAAACGGATCATTCTACCGCACCCCCCTCTGGATTTACGAACTATAGCCCGCAATTGAGGCGCATCAAGCGACTAAACGGGTGCAATTCGATCAATTAATGGGGGCCTGTGGTAAACGGGGACGGTTCAAATTAATCCTAGTTCGGACAGTTCCGCCCGCATCTCCGCTGGCATTTCCGGACTGTCATCCAGCGTCATCGACAGATCAGCAGGTGCTTCCTCGGGTTTTAAGTACCGCCAGCCTTGAAAAGGGCGCTTGGGTACCTGCCGCGTCAATATGGTAACCGGCTCCAGAACGATATCGCAGCGCTTGATCCCCTCGGCATCCACGAATGGTCGGATGTCGACGATAGGCTGGCGGCATTGAACCCGGCCCTTGATCACCCAATAAAGCGAGCCTTTGCCGATAATCTCATCGGCGCGTTTGGGAAACATACGGGTCGTGTGAAACTGTTCGCCCGGTTGCCCGTTGGCGCGCCGCTGTGCCACCCGATAGTCAATCCAGGCCCGCAGATCGTCGACAGAATCGGCGCCGACACACAGTTTGATCAGGTTCATCATCGCCTATGGTTGCCAAGTTGGCGCGGGCAACGTCAAGTTGAACCCGGTATCGTCCACAGCGCGGGCGTGCGTCAAATTCGACCGTGGCTAGCAATCAGGGACATTGACCGCCAACCCGCCAAGGCTCGTCTCCTTGTATTTCGTGCTCATGTCAGCACCTGTCTGCCGCATGGTTTCAATGCACGCGTCCAGCGGCACGACATGCTCACCGTCGCCGCGAACGGCCAGCGAGGCAGCCACTACGGCTTTGACGGCGGCGACGCCGTTTCTCTCGATGCAGGGCACCTGGACCAGACCGGCGACCGGGTCGCAGGTCATGCCAAGGTGGTGTTCCAAAGCGATTTCCGCCGCATTTTCGATCTGTTCGGGCGTTCCGCCCATCAAGGCCGCCAGCCCTGCCGCGGCCATGGCCGATGCGCTACCCACCTCTCCCTGACAGCCGACCTCGGCGCCCGAAATGGATGCATTGTGCTTGATGATCCCGCCGATTGCCGCCGAGGTGAGCAGATATTGCCGCGCGTCATCGGGGCTGACTTTGCCCAGAAACATCTTGGCGTATTTCATCACGGCCGGCACCACACCGGCAGCGCCGTTTGTTGGCGCCGTAACCACCCGCCCACCGGCGGCGTTTTCTTCATTGACCGCCATGGCGTAGGTGGCGAGCCATTCATTGGCTTCAACCGGGTTGGGCGTATTGACGCCGCGTTCGGCGCCGAGTTTTCCCGCCAGCGTACCGGCGCGGCGTTTTACCTTCAGGCCGCCAGGCAATATGCCCTCGCCCTGCAAACCGCGGTCAATGCAGGCCTCCATGGCGTCCCAGATGGCGTCCAAGCCCGCATCGAAATTGGCAAGTCCTCCGGATTGAACCTCATTTTCCCGCTTCATCCGGGCGATCGACTTCCCAGATCGGCGTGCCATCTCGACCATTTGGGTCGCGTTTTCGAAGGGAAATGGCACATCTTCAGCCATGTCGGGTTCCGGCTGGTTGATCTCATCTTCACTGCGCACAAAGCCGCCACCCACGGAATAATAGATACGCCGCAGCATGATACGGTCGTCAGCATCGAGCGCTTCAAACGCCATGCCATTGGGATGATGCGGCAACGGTTCACCCCGATTAAACATAAGGTCTTCAGACAGCGAAAAATCATAGCCGGGATGGTCTGGCGGATTGACGCGCTTTGTCTTTTTTATCGTGTCGAACCGGTCACCCATACTGTCCGGATCGATCGTTTCCGGGGTGGCGCCATCCAGGCCAAGTGCGACGGCGCGATCGGTGGCATGACCGATACCGGTAAAGGCTAGTGAGCCATAAAGATGGGCGCGCAACCGAACGATCTGCGTGCCGGTTGGGCGTGGCCAATTATCGCCAGCCAGTTCGGCGAGGAACCGCTGCGCCGCAACCATCGGACCCATTGTATGGGACGAGGAAGGGCCTATGCCAATTTTGTAAAGGTCTAAAACCGATAGGAACATGCCACCTCCCTTTGCCAGAGAGCATGCTGTTCGTTTTCGCTAAAGGATGTGAAAAGACCGACGCGGGCTAATCCGTCGCCGACATTGTACACTCAGGAGACCGACGGACCGGCGGCAGAAACGATGTCCGCGTTTTCAGCGCCCAGCAAGAAGACCAGGGCGACCAAAACGGCAAAACCTGCCAAGGCCCAAAGCGTGATGTTCCAAGATGGCTTTGTTGTTTCGTCGTACATGCGAATATCACCTGGCGAAGTCGGCAAAAGAGCTAGTCGGCGGCGGCGTTTGGAGCAACCGCAAAAATGCGTCAATGCAACGATTTGTTAACTGCCGTCGGCGTGCGAAAAAATACGTCCTATTTTCAATTATTTATCACCTGAAAAAAATATTCGTTTGCCCTTGGATGCCCCGGGCCTTGCTTCTGGCTTGCCGCGATCACGTCAATTGTGCATGACAGCGGGCCACGCAAATCGGCTAACCTGACATGGCCCGCACAAACCAAACCGTCACGACAATCCGGCAAGCGAGCGGCACCGACCTGACGCTGCTGCTGTCGATTGCCGTCATATGGGCTTCGGCCTTCGTTGCCATCAAGGTTGCCGTGCCGGATGTCGGGCCGCTTTGGCTGGCGGCGATCCGCGTTTGCATCGGCTGTCTGGCGGTTCTGCCATTTGCGCTGCGCGCCGGGATTGAATTGCCACAAACAAGGACAGTCTGGGTCCTTGTGATCGTGATGTCCCTTCTAAACGTGGTCATCCCGTTCTTCCTGATCGCGTGGGCTGAGCTGACAATTGATGCCGGTGTTGCATCGCTCCTGATGGGGGTTGGCCCTATTTTGGCGCTCATTTCCGGTCACTTTTTCACGCAGGATGATCGAATCAATCGATGGAAATTAGTGGCGGTTTTGTTCGGATTTGCCGGCGTGCTCGTGCTGGTCGGCGGTGATGCGTTGAAACAATTGGGCGGACGCAACACGATTGCGCAATTGGCCGCGCTCGGCGGTGCGGTTTGCTATGTCATCGCGGGCACATTGATCCGCAAAATTCCGATCGGTTCGGTGCGCCTGGCCTTCCTCGCGCTGGCGATCGGCAGCGCTATTTTGCTGCCGGTTGCGTTTCTGGTTGACGGGTTGCCCGCCACGCCCGGCATGCCGGCGCTTACAGCTTTGATCTATTTGGGCGTCGTGCCCACCGGTATTGCCTATGTGCTGCGGTTCCATTTGATCAATGCCGTCGGCTATTCAACATTTGCCCTGTCGGTCAACATGATCCCAATCTTCGGCGTGCTGCTCGGCGCATTGTTGCTGGCTGAACGGCCAAGCCCGCAAACTGGTATTGCGCTGGTGCTCGTTCTTGTTGGCCTGTTCTTTGCGCGCATGGGCGGGAAACGCACATGAGTGCGACCGCCCCAAAAGCCCGGCGTATCGCGGGCATCGACATAGCGCGGGGCGTGGCGCTTGTGTGCATGGCCATCTACCATTTCGTCTGGGATCTGACCTTCTTTGGCTATCTGGAACCGGCGGTGGCGACGACCGGCCCGATGCGCTGGTTCGCCCGCGCCATTGCCAGCTCGTTTTTGTTCCTGGTTGGGATCAGCCTGGTTCTGGCGCATGCCAAAGCCATTCGATGGCAGTCTTTCTGGCGCCGATGGATCGCCGTTGCCGCTTGCGCGGGTGTTATCAGTCTGGCGACCTGGTTTGCCACGCCGCAGACCTTCGTCTATTTCGGCATTTTGCATCACATCGCGCTGGCGAGCCTTCTGGGCCTTTTGTTTTTAGGTTTGCCATGGCCTGTGCTGGTTGCGCTCAGTGCTTCGATGTTTGTGATCGCCCAAATTGCGGCAACTGCGATCTTCAATGAAGGCTGGCTTTTGTGGACGGGCCTGAACACGAGCGTGCGCGCCTCGAACGACTACGTCCCGTTATTGCCATGGTTTGGCGCGGTACTTTTCGGCATGGCGTTCGCCAAATCGCCGCTCCTCGACCGTGTTTTTCATGGTGATGCGGCCGTCTCTGGCCTTGTGCCGCGCAGCCTGTCCTGGATGGGCCAACGTTCATTGATCGTCTATATGGTGCACCAGCCGATCCTCATCGCCATGATCTATTTGGCAACACTGGTGGCGCCGCCGATGGTCGAAGAGGAATTGGCGTTTCCGCCTGACCCGTTTCTCGATGCGTGCGAGACAACATGCATGCAAAGCGGTTCGGCAGATTTCTGCATTGCTTATTGCGCCTGCGTTGACGTGCGGCTTCAACAGCGTGACTTGAAGGATGCATTGATTGAGGGCTCGCTGGCGGTCGATGATCAGCAAGTGGTATCGATAACACAGCAATGCACTGCGGACATTGGTGACGCGCTCATTGAGCTGAGGGAGCAAACGCCATGAGCACAGATGACGGTTTTAAGGAGCGTCCCAACAATTTTCCCTGGCCACCTGTGATCTTGGTGACGACCTTGGCGTTGGGCTATGTCTTGGGATCGCTTTTTGCGTTCAATTTGCCGTGGCCGCCAGCAACGCGGACCTTTGGCGGCGTCTTGATCGCAATCGCGCTGGCCATTGATGTTGCAGCCATGATCAGCCTTTGGCGCGCGAAAACAACCATCCTGCCGCACCAGGCGTCCGATCATCTCGTCATGACAGGCATCTTTGCGATCAGCCGAAACCCCATCTACGTGGCCAATGTGCTGCTGATCATCGGGTTTGGGCTAAGGTGGGAGAATTTTTGGCTGTTCCTGCTGGCGCCAGTTGCCGCAATGGCCACACAGCGCCTCGCCATCGTGCGCGAAGAGGCGCATCTGCGCCACCGTTTCGGCGCTGCCTATGAGGATTATTGCGCGCGGGTAAGGCGCTGGATCTGAGGCTTTAAGAGGTGACGCGCAGTTCAGCCAAGCGGTTCATGCACGCATCTTCCGCCTGATCCAATTCGAGCAGCGTGTCTTCGATATCCTTGCGCTTTTGGCGCAGTTCGGCGCGTTTGCGCTCGACGCCTTCAATGATCTTCTTCAACTGACCGGATTCGCCGGGCGGTGTCTTGTACATGTCGATGATCTCGCGGATTTCGGCAATGGTGAAACCAATGCGTTTGCCGCGCATGATTTGCTTGATGAGCACGCGATCAGATGGCCGAAAGAGACGGGTGCGTCCACGCCGTACCGGTTTTATCAGACCCTCATCCTCGTAGAAACGAAGTGTGCGGGTCGAGATACCGAATTCGCGCGTGAGTTCCGTAATCGTATAAAAATCTTTCATAACCATTTCGCTCAACAATTTCCCCTGCCGCGCTGGTATGAAAAATTCTTACGTAAAAGTCAATTCGTGGGGCGCGCTACTTTTGTCTTCATATGCCAAACCATAGGCCGGCCAGTCCCAAAAAGGCAAAGAAACCAACAACATCGGTGATTGTGGTGACGAAAACGCTGGAGGCTGTGGCTGGATCCGCCCCCACCCTGTCAAGCACGAGAGGAATGATGATCCCGGCCAGGGCGGCGCTGACCATATTCACGACAATTGCAACGGCAATGACGATCCCGAGCCCCGGTGAACCGAACCACACGATTGCGACGATG
>JBCCRB010000078.1:0-9268 GCA_039208465.1 Pseudomonadota bacterium | reverse complement strand
GCCGCCTCATCCGCACGCGGCAAAACGGGCACAATCCGGATCGCGCCAAACCGCCTTTCGGCGGCGATCAGAATTTCATGCAGCGAAAAAGGCCGGGCGATCAGCGCCATGCGCCCCTTGGCGTGCAGTATTGTTGATGCCTTGCGCAACCAGACATTGAACAAGTCTGCCGGCATGACATGGGCGTCCGATCGCCCTGCATGGGGCGTGGCGCGGTCCTTTGGATCGTTAAATGGCGGGTTCATGACGACCCAATCAAAGCTGTTTGCGTCTGCTTGGGTGTTTGGCAGTTGCGCAACATCAGCTTCCTGAACCGAGACACGGTCGGCCAGGTGCGCATTTTCGGGCCGTTTAAGTGTCTGAACGGCTAAATGCGCCATCGCCGGATCCCGTTCGATCAGCGTGATTTCGGCCTTTTGACATCGCGATGCCACGGCCAGACCGACAGCGCCGACGCCAGCGCCGAAATCGGCCAGTTTGAACGCCGTGTCATCCTTCACAGAGGCAGCCAACAGCATGGCATCAATGCCAGCCCGATGTGCACCTGTCTTGGGTTGGATTAGGTGAAAGGCGCCGCGATGGAACGCATCGCAGCTGGTTTCTACCTCAGTTTTCACCGCGCAACTCATGCTCAAGGCCGGCATCGCGGACAATGCGCCTTGCCTGTTCGAGACGGTCAGCTTCGACCAGCAGCCGCTTCGGGATCGCGCCGATAGAGCCCTCAATGATCGACATGTTTTGGTCCGCGACAAACGTGCCGATGCCGGCGTCACGCATCAGCGCCTCAACAAAAGATATGGTCACTGGATTGTTTGTGCGGATCAGCTCTTCCATGGGGCCAGTGCTAAGGATATACGGGCTTGCCCGCAAGAGATGTTATTGCGCCGTTGCAATCATCGGCGGTACGACCAAGGGATCACTGCCCGTGCCAATTCGTCGCTTGTTGAAGCCAACAACGCTTTATATTTAGCCTAGCATCAACAGGAGAGGTCACTTGGGCGTCGTATTATCATTTTCCGGACAGCCGGCCGGTTCAAGCATTCAACCGCTCGTTGAGCTTTGCAAACCCGGCATGGCCCGCGTCAACGAATTGATCATCTCCAAAGCCGGCTCTGATGTGGAGATGATCCCGGAAGTTGCAAACCATCTGATTTCTTCCGGCGGCAAGCGGTTACGCCCGATGTTGACGCTCGCTTCTGCAGAAATGTTTGGCTATGCGGGCGACGCGCATGTGAAGCTGGCGACCAGTGTCGAATTCATGCACACGGCGACCCTTTTGCATGATGATGTGGTTGACGAAAGCGATCTGCGCCGCGCAAAGCCGACGGCGCGGATGATTTGGGGTAACCAGGCGAGTGTTTTGGTCGGTGACTTTCTGCTCGGCCAAGCGTTCCGCATGATGGTAGATGTCGGGTCGATGGATGCGCTCGATGTTTTGTCGACGGCGGCGTCGATCATCGCGGAAGGCGAAGTGATGCAGCTCAGCGCCGCTAAAAACCTTGCGACGACGGAAGATGATTATCTTGCCGTGATCAAGGCGAAGACGGCCGCGCTGTTTTCAGCCGCTGCGGAAGTCGGGCCGATTGTCGCCAAAGCGGGTGACGAGGAGCGCGCAGCGCTGCGTTCCTACGGCATGAACCTTGGCCTCGCGTTCCAGCTTGTCGACGATGTGCTTGATTATGGCGGCGACAAGGGCGCACTTGGCAAAAACACCGGTGATGACTTCCGCGAAGGCAAAATCACGCTTCCGGTCCTGCTTGCATATCGCCGCGGCACGGATGACGAACGCGCCTTCTGGCGTGAATGTCTTGAAGACGGGCAGAATTCCGATGATCGACTGGAAACGGCGTCCGGCCTGATGGCCAAGCATAATGCGCTTGGCGACACGGTGCAGCGGGCCCGTCATTTCGGCGCGATTGCGCATGATGCGTTGGCGCCGCTGAAATCAAGCGCCCACAAGGATGCGCTGCTGGAAGTGGTGGAGTTCTGTATTTCGCGCCTTAACTAACCAAGCTGTGATCGGCGATCATAACGGTTTGATTGATTAACGGTCATAAAAGAGACATCGTGAGACGTTGGTGATGAACCGACCGAATCCAGGAACTCGTTTGCCCATGATTGTTCGATCCACAGCCGCCCTCGCCTTGACGTTGACGCTGCTTTCCGCACCGGCTTACGCGGAAACACCTGATGTCTTTCACACGCCGGCGCGCACCTTCTCCGGTGCTTTTCTGGCGGCTGCGGCTGCACGTAATGACAATGATTTTGGCGTGGCTGCGCGCTACTATGACGAAGCGCTGCGTTTCGATCCGTCTAACGATGGGCTGAAGCAGGAACTGATGGTCTCGCTGCTCACCGATGGGCAGTTTGAAAATGCCCTCATCTATGCCCGCGATCTGCAATCCTCGCTGGCGGCTGAAAGGGTTGCGCGGCTTGCCGTCGGTGTCGATTTGATCCGGTCCGGCCAGTTTGACGAGGCGCAAACGGCGCTGCTCATTGCAAACCAAAATGATCTGGAACGTCTCCTGTCCGCGATCATGCGTGGCTGGGCGGGCGCGGGCCTCGGTAGTGCCGAAGCGGCCATTGATGCCATTGTCGACCTTTCAGGGCCGAGCTGGTTTGACATCTTCCAGACCTATCATGCGGCTCTGATCGCGGAAGCGGGCGGCAACATCGCACGCGCCAAATCGCTTTTTGAAGATGGCATGAATGATACAGCCGGCAGCCGGGCATCCCCGCTGACGTACATCCGCATGGCATCGGCCTATGCGACCCTGCTGGCAGCAGAAGGTGCGACCACTGAAGCACAAGCCGTGCTGGAGCGTGGGCTCGCGCTTGCGCCGACAAACCCACTGCTGCTTGCCGGGGCGACCGCGATTGCCGAGGGCGAGACCTTGACGCGCGAAGCAATGTCACCGGCGCAAGGCACAGCGGAAATCCTGCTCAATCTTGGATCGGCCATCAACCGGGAAGGCGCCGAGGCTTTTGCCGCGCTTTACCTGGAGATGGCGCGGGCTGCATGGCCGGAAGAGCCGCAAGTTCTGTTCGAATTGGGCTCAACAGCCGAGCGGCTTGATCAGGTTGAAAAGGCCATCGAATATTACGCCGATGTTGCCAGCGCATCACCGCTGCATCGCCTCGCGGCGCTTCAACAGGGGTTGGCGCTGTCTGATCTTGACCGCAATGACGAGGCCAAGGCCACGCTGACAGCGCTGATCGATGAAAGCCCAGAAGACTTTCGAGGCTATATGGCGCTTGGCGGCGTTCACTCGTTTTTGAAGGAATGGGCGGAAGCGGCATCGATTTATGAGAAGGCGCTTGAAAACATTGACGCGGACGACCCACGCTATTGGACCGTGCATTACCGCCTTGGCATTTCCTATGAACGGCAGAAATTGTGGGAACAGGCTGAACCGGCCTTCCTGAAAGCGCTGGAACTCTCCCCTGATCAACCGGATGTACTGAACTATCTGGGTTACTCTTGGATCGACATGAACATGAACCTCGAGCGTGGTCTGGAGATGATCGAGACCGCGGTGCGTCAACGCCCACGCGACGGTTATATTGTCGATAGTCTTGGCTGGGCACATTACCGGCTGGGCAATTTTGAAGATGCGGTCATTGAACTGGAAAAGGCGACCAATCTGCGGCCGCGTGATCCGACGATCAACGACCATCTGGGCGATGCCTATTGGCGCGTTGGCCGCAAGCTCGAAGCCGTGCACCACTGGTCGCGCGTCTTAGACATGGAGAGCGAAGATGTCGATTTCGACAAGGTTCGCGCCAAGGTTGACGCAGCCAACAGCAGTGACATGAACCCGGATATTGCCAGCAGCATTGTCGATGACCAGGCCTCTGGCGTTGCCTCGGACAGCAATGAATCCGAGAGCAATGGCGGCTAACTTCGAGGCAAATGCATATCGCCTGACTGCGCATGCGAAAATCAATCTGTGCCTTCACGTTACCGGCCAGCGTCATGACGGCTATCATCTGATTGATAGTTTAGTCGGGTTCGCCGCGTTCGGCGATACGGTTTTCCTGCAAGCGGCGGATGGGGACAGTTTGACCGTTTCCGGGCCGTACCGGGCTGCGTTCGACGAACTTGCCGAGCATGCCAATAGTGTTGCGCGCGCACGCGACTGGTTGCGCGAAGAACATGCAGCTATCGGCCAAACGGTGCCACCGATCGCAATTGAGCTAGACAAGCAATTGCCAATTGCTTCTGGCGTTGGTGGCGGGTCCGCTGATGCGGCGGCGACGCTAACGGCGCTGGCGCTTCTTTGGCGCTCGCCGCCTGCCTTGTTGCAAGATCATACCGCGCTGGCCGCAGCACTTGGCGCCGATGTGCCTATGTGTTTGAACCCACGCCCGGTTCGGGTGCGCGGCATTGGCGATGAAATCACGCCCTGGCACCGTGTCCCGATGCTCCCCTGCGTGTTGGTCAATCCCGGCGAGCCGGTGTCGACACCGGCGGTTTTTGGGCAGCTCAAAACGCGTAGAAACGCGCCTATCGATGATGTGCCACCGCTTTTTGAAAGGGCGGGCGCTTTGGCGGCCTGGCTGGACCAGCACACACGCAACGATTTGCAAACAGCGGCGCAAGATCTCTGCCCGGCTATTCTGCCATGCCTCGACGCCCTTAAAGGGTCAGGCGCGGTGATGGCGCGCATGTCGGGGTCCGGCGCGACCTGCTTCGGGATTTACGAGACCACCGACGAAGCGCGCGCAGCGGCGCAGCATATTGCGCAATCGGAGCGCGGATGGTTTGTTCAGGCAACGGCGATCCTGCCGTCGCCGCCCCTTCAATATGAGGACTATCCGCAATGGGCCGAATCGATGACAGCCGTTCGTTCATTGCACTGAACATTGCCGTTCTAACGGTCTCCGACACGCGTCGTCTTGATGATGACAAATCCGGCGATGTTCTGGTGGCGCGATTAGAAAGCGCGGGCCATGTGCTTGCCCACCGGGCGATCGCCAAGGATGATCGCGGTGCCATTGCAAGCCAGGTCTCTGCTTGGGCGGCCGATGACAATGTGGATGTGATCATCACAACTGGCGGGACCGGCTTTACCGGTCGCGATGTGACGCCCGATGCATTGGAACCGTTGTTCGACAAAAAGATGGACGGGTTTTCGGAGGTCTTCCACCGCATTTCCTATGACAAGATCGGCACATCGACGATCCAGAGCCGCGCGACCGGCGGTCTGATCGGTACGACATTTGTGTTCGTGCTGCCCGGTTCTCCCGGTGCCTGCAAGGACGCCTGGGACGGCATTTTGCAATGGCAGCTCGATTACCGGCACATGCCATGCAATTTCGTGGAGATCATGCCGCGCCTCGATGAGCATCTCAAACGCGGCAAGGGCTAGAGCGCAAAGAGCAACCCGGATGCGTCCGTGCTGATCGGCACCGCTGCCAGCTTTGCAATGTGCCAGGCCAGCACCTGGTTGGAACTGAGGATTGGCATGGCAAGTTCGGCTTCCAATTCGGGGATCACGGCGAGCGTGCGCAGGTTGGTGCAGGACAGGAAAATGCCGTCCAGATCGTTGCTAGCCGCCAGAGCGCGCGCTGCCGCCTTGATTGATCCCGGCGCTATGCGGGCGACATTGGCCTCGACCTCCTCGCCGAAGGTGCGCATGTCGGGCACATCAATGCCCTGTTGGATAAAGGCGTTGCGGATCGGCCCGGCGACCGACGCGATATAGGGAGACACGATGCCGATCCGGCCAAGCCTGAGCGCTTGAACCGCGGCAAGCGCTGCCGTCAACGGGTCAGTGACCGCTTTGGTTGTGCACCCTTCGTGAACCAATTGAGCAACGCGCGAGGCGCCGATCAGCGTGGTGCCGGATGTGCAGGCATAGGCAACAGCGTCAAAATTCACCGCAGGTGGTAGCAGCCCGGCTGCCGCGGGCAACTGCGTCTCCATCGTGCGGATGGTTTCCGGGTTTAATTCTGCGCCCGAGGGAATTCTGGTGATGTGCAGACGGACATGATCGGGATGAAACAATTGCCTCAGATCATCCTCGATCGTTTCATCGACTTGCAGCACGATCACGCCGAGGCGCGGCCTTTTCTCCTCCATGAGTTGGTAATCGACATTGGCCATCAGCGTAACTCGGGGATCTGTTCGGGCGCCCGTGGAGACAAAAGTTCGGCGCCATGGTCGCGCAAAACGATGTTCTCTTCATGCACCAACATACGGCCGGGGCCCAACAGTGCGCCCGGCTCCAACGTCAGCACCATGCCGGCGCGCAAAGGCGTCTGGTCATGCGCGGTGAAGGATGGCCATTCGGTCAAATTCACGCCAAGGCCATGCCCCAACCGCCCTGCCCCGGGCTCAAGCCCTTCAGCGCGCATGGCGGCGCACAGCATTTGATGCACATCGGCTGCCGTTTGCCCCGGACGGATGCTGGTGAGCACCTCTTGCGTGGCTAACCAAAGGCCATGATGGGCGCGCCGGACCTCATCAGAAGCCTGCCCAATGGCAAAGTTGCGGTCAAAATCACAGAAATAGCCATTGCGTACGGCACCTGTGTCCAGCATCAACACATCACCCAGCATCAATGGATCGGAGGACGCCGGCGCGATGATGTCGCCATAGCCATTTTGCCCCGCTGCTCCCGCCAGATAGCTGACCCAATCGGCACCTTCATTTAGGCACAGGGTCTGAAAGTCACGAAACAGCTGATCAAGGGCCCGGCCCTCGGCGGCGATCTGCGGGATCCTGTCAAAGGCACGCCCGGCGATGGCGCAGATATCGCGAACCTTTTCTATCTCGGCGTCCGACTTGATTTCGCGCACGCGCTGCACGCTCCCGGTCGCATCGACAATCTGCCGGGGTGAAATCACTTTAGCGACGGCGCCATAGTCGGCCTGCGGCATGCGTAGATGCGTTTCAAGGCCCATGGGCACGCCGATCTTACCATTTTCCGGAACAAGCGCCGTGATCGTATCCGCCAGGAGGCTGACGCCATCATCACGCGGATCAGGCGCGTCCCAAGTGTGTATTTGGGTGATCCAGGTTTGCTGCATAAGCGGCGCGCCAATCGACGGGATAATCGCAACCGGCTCACCCCTGGCTGGAACTATCATGAACCATGGCCGTGCCGGGCTCTCCCAAAACCGGGTCAGAAAACCGGTGACGTAGAAGATGTCCGCTGGCATCGTCAAAAGCAGTGCGTCGATCCCCTCCCCGGCCATTTGCGCTTGCAGGTTTGTTGTCCGCGCTTGAAATTCCAGAGCCGGAAAGATCAGGGATCGCTCAGGCATCCTCCGGGCCTTCGCTGACAATCGCCCACACATGCGCGTCCTTTTCGATAGGCAAACCTGCCAGCAGCGCAGCCAGACCCGCACCGCCTGAGGGTGTGGTTTCCAGCCCCAGCTGCGCCAAAACAGGCAGAGCGCTGGCTGCTTCGTCTTCCGTGATGGTGACAAAAAGATCGGCATCGCGGGCAAGGCCGTTCAGCGCGATCAGGGACGGGGTCTTGCAATCAAGACGGCCCATGGACGATACCGGCCCCTGGCTTTCAACAAGGCGCCCGGCGGCGATGCTATCGCGCAAGGCAGGCGCTGCTTCAGGTTCGACGATAATAATCTGCGGTGCATCGCCCCAAATGTGCCTTGCAAAAGCGGCAATGGCGGCAGCCAAACCTCCAACACCCGCCTGCAGCAGGATGTGCGTCGGCACGATATCGGTCTGCTGCGCTGTTTCTGCTGCCAGTTGCAGGTAGCCTTCCATCACGCGGTAAGGCAAATCCAGATAACCGGGCCAAGAACTGTCGGACAAAAGTGTCCAGCCGTTGGTGCTTGCTGCAGCCTCGGCAGCCGCCATGCTTTCCTCATAGGTGGCGCCTTCAAAGACAACATCAGCGCCCTTTTCTTCCAGCCGCTTGGCAAAAGCCTGCGGTACGGTTTCAGCCAGATAGATGACGGCCCGTGCACCAAAAATCCGCGCGCCGGCTGCAACCGACAGGCCGTGATTGCCGGCACTGGCGGTTACATAGGTCTGGCCGGACAAGGCACCCGACCATTCCTGCGGGTCCGTCTCGGCAGCGCGGCGTGCGATCGCGTGCGCCGCGCCCAACGCCTTGAAGCTTCCCAGCTTCATGCGGTTGCGTTCGTCTTTCACCAGAACAGAGGCAACGCCTGCCCTTTGTGCCAAGGGCGCGCTGTTTACGAGCGGTGTTGGCGCGTGGGCCGGGCATTTTTGCAGCAGGGCGGAAACGCCAGCGGGATCATCGCAAGGGCGCAGCGTGTCCAACGCGATCCCTTTTTGCCGCCAGCGATTACGCAGAATTTGTGGAATGGCTCACACTCGCATGTTCCGGGCCTATGCCCACAGCAGCCTGATGTTGGCGCGTAGCTTCATGACCGCGCGGCCGTGCGCGACATCTTCCAGCCCGGCCGTGGCGCGCCCTTTCAAGCTCTGGCGGGCATGACTGGCGCTCACAAGAAGGCCATGCGCCAGGGGGCCAGCCGGTTTCTTCTTTGGAAACAATACCCGTTTCCAAAGGGTGCGGCTTCGGTCGGGCATGACCCGGAAACAGGCCAAGGTGCGCGCGCCGCGCGCTGAGTTCACGTGTTCGGTAACGACCCGCGCCCAATCGCCTTCCAGCACTGCACCGGGCGGCAGAACCAAAATCCAGTCGGCCCGCACCGCCGCGAGAACATCTGCCGTTGAGGCCTTCCCAGTAATGAAGTCGGCACCGGCGACATCGGCAACCTTGGCCGTGTTGTCGGTGGACCCATGATCTTGAATTATGAGCTGCGAGACCATGCCGCTGACGGCGTGCGCGACCAAGGGCGGCAACATATGCGCCAGTGGCTCCTCGTCATTTTCGGTCGGTACAATCACACTCAACATGGCTGATAGCATATTGTGCACTGCGTCACGAAACCAGTGTAAATTTGTTCTTGTAATGTTCTCATTCCGCAGATAGGAATAAAGTCATCAAAGTGATTCCAAAGGAACCGGCGATGGAAGCGATAAACGAAGCAGACATGCAAGCATTTACCGCCAGTGCTGAATTGGGCACGCGGCGTGCCAATACGGTGATCGAATCGGCGGGGCTGCGCCTGGCAGACCGCCGAACGCGGGGCCGCGCCAGCCAGGTGAACCCGACCGGAAGGTTTGAGCCTCTGGCACGGGTGCCGGTGGATGATGGTTGGCAATCCCTGGAGGATTTGCCGCCATTCAAGACTGAGGTTCAGATCGAGCAGGCACGCACGGCGATCACGCGCAACCAATCGCCCGATGTGCCGTTTG
>JBCCRB010000077.1:0-9317 GCA_039208465.1 Pseudomonadota bacterium | reverse complement strand
CCGCGCGGCCGTAATATGTCCGGCTTGCTCAGCGACCCGAACCGGGCACTGACCGCCTTTAGATCGAGGATCGCCACCTTGGATGAATAGGCGCGCTGTTTTTCCGCGAGGCGCTGCACAAACCCGATCGCATCGACGCCCGGACTGATCGGCATCACGGTCACGATGACCGGGGGCGCCGGCGGCTTGGTCTTTTCCTGTTCGCGGCGAAAGCGCTCGATGACGGTCTTGGTCATGGCTAAGGCGAAGGTGGGGAGTTTCGCAATGGCCGCTTCCACCGTGGCGCGGCTCAGGATCGCAATGAACGAATTGCGTACCGCGATCACGTCGGCACTGCGTGGTTCTCCGGTGAAAAGCGCCAACTCACCGACGGTCTCACCGCGGCCGATCTCTCCCAGCGTTACCGATTGGCCGTCCTCATTTGTGCGAACGGCGCGCAGTCTGCCGGACAAGACAAAATAGACATCATCATGTTTAACGCCCTGTTCGATTAGCCGGTCACCTGGATACAATTCGACAAAACCACACTCGGCCTGGAGGAAGGAAAGCAGCTCTGCATCCTCGATGGCGAATTGGTTGCGCAGGCACGTTTGCAACAGTTCGGCATACGCGCCGCGTTCCGCTTCTATGGATGCCGCCGCGCGTTTCCGCTTGCTGGCGGACGACCCGTTGAAGTCCTCCCCCTTACCATTTACCGCCATGCAGACCTTCCCTAACTTTTTTTACGTCAGGCTAGGTTTTGGGCTTTGACTTGGCAAGCAGCCTAAGGGCGTACAAGCGTGAAACCTTCGTGAGGCTGCGGCGCCACGAAATGCTTCGAGATTTGGTGGAACTGCGCTTCGGTCACCGCGAATTTATGGGCGCCCTGCGCGTTTCGCGCGCGCAGGCGTTCAAGGCAAACCGCGTCCGGCACGTCCAGAAAGTGCAACTGATGAGGCGCGCTGCTCTCGTCGATGATAGTGCGCATCCATCTGCGTTGATCCATCGTATTTGCTGGAAAGTCGAGAACGACGGAGAGGCCGGCCCGTAGCAGCGCCACAAGATGAGGCGACATAACCGTGCGCAGCTTTGCTGCGCACCGGACATAGTCTTTCGGGGTTTCCAGTTGATCGGCGAAAAGGGCGCTGAGCCATTCATCTTCAGAAACCAGAATGGTTTGTGGTGCGGATGCGAGTTCAGCGGCAAGCGTGGACTTTCCTGAAGCGATCTTGCCGCAGATCAAGTGAAGCATTGGTGCGCCTCTTGGATTGGTTGACGCGTTACCTTAGGCCAATTGCGGCAGCGACGATAGCAACAGAGCAGCGGCGAGGATGCAGGCCGAACCGCGTACGCTGTTCCACCATGTCCATTGCGGCAGATAGGTTTCCTGCCAGAAGACCATTGTCGATTGATCGGCAAGGTTCATTTTTGCCAGGCGTTCATTGAGTGGCACATTGTAGAGAACGGTTACGCCAAAGCAGCCGACGGCATAAGTCAGTCCGGCAGCGGCAAGCACCGTACCGGTGCCGCCGCCGATCTGGATCAGGCCAAAAAGGGTGATCCCAAGCGACACTGGCGCGAGGCCGAGAAACAGCGCCATGAACACCCAGCGAAAAACTTCGCGGTTGATGACCTGCATGGCTTCCACCCCGCCCGTGCCGGACGTGCGTGCCAGGGAGCGCATGATGAAATCTGAAAAGGCGAGGAAAACGCCGCCAATAACGGCATAGGCGATGATGGAAAACTGAACGATGAAGACGAAAAGGCCGGACATGGGTTGAGATCCTTTTGAAGCAAGAAAGAGGCGGGGAGGCGTGAACCTCCCCATGACTGGGTTGCGTGTTACGCAGCTACCGGCCAGGCGCCTGCGGTAGCAGCGCGGTGGGCATAGTCGGCAAAGCTGCGCGGGGCGCGTCCAAGCGCGCGTTCAACGCCATCGGCCAAATGCGCGTTGCGCCCGTCGAGTGTTTCGCGGGCAATTGCGGTAAACACATCGGCGACAAAATCACCGCCTGCTTCGGCCACGTTCGCATGGAAATCGTTAAAGCTGATCGGCAGATAAGCGATCGGCCGACCCAGCTCCTCGGAAAGGATGGCGGCCATTTCTGCGAAGGTCAAAAGTTGCGGGCCGGTCACTTCATAGACTTCGCCCGTGTGACGCTCATCGGTCAGCGCGGCAACAACCACATCGGCAATATCGTCGATGTCGATGATCGGCTCGACCACGTCACCGCCTGGCATAGGCAGCACGCCGCCGAGGATCGGGTCACGCAAATAGCCTTCGGAAAAATTCTGCGCAAACCACGCAGCGCGCACGACGGTGAACGGGATACCGGATGCTTTGACCACATCTTCACCGCGTCCGGCGTGATATTCGCCGCGACCGGAGAGGAGCACAATCTTGCCAAGGCCAGTGTCCTTGGCGGTCTTGCACAGGGCTTCGAGCTTCTCGACAGCGCCGGGAAAGGCAAGATCGGGAAAATAGGTGACATAGGCCGCCTGCACGCCGGTCAGCGCTGGCGCCCATGTTGCGGGATTTTCCCAATCAAATGGGATGGGCGCGCTGCGCGAGCCACGGCGCACGGCCCGGCCTTCGGCGTCCAGTTTGGCGGCAACGCGCGAACCGGTTTTGCCATTGGCGCCAATGACGAGGATGGGCTGGTTTATGTTGGTGGTCATAATGGAACTCCTTGGTTGAAATGATGCCCAAGGCTTAGCGGGAACGCCCGCGACAAATATTGACCGCGCATGCCAGTGTTTTGACCGATGGTGCCAATCTGTTGGCAAAGACGCCGCCGATCTTGCCAAAGAAAAAGGCGGCTTTGGAGATCCAACGCCGCCTTGATGATGCAATCGCACATGTCGGGATAACCATTGTCACCGGGCCTAGATCATTCCCTGCGGCATGGTCGGAAAATAATAGGCCGTCATCATGGTCGCGATGACAATCGTCGGGATAAGCGTGATGTATAAAAGGCTTTTGCCGATGAGTTCCAGATGGTCTGCAAGGCGCAGATCCTTATGGTGGAGGCGATTGCGGTCTGGAATTGGGCGATCGAATTTGGTCTTCATGATGGGCTCCTTGGTTGGGAAGATGACCAAGGGGTAGCGAGGGGCACCGCTTCGCGTATTGACCTTTCTCGCCACTGTCTTGACCGCTGACGCCAGCTTTCGACCTTGCATGGCAAATAAAAAAACGGCGCCGATATTTCGGCGCCGTTCCGGGTCTTAGCGGGAGGATTGCTTGCGGCAATGCGGGCTTAAGCTGCCTCTAAAAGCGCAAAATTCATGTCGGCCGCCGATGATCGCAAATCGGTGAGCGCCTTATACTCCGGCGAATTGTACCAGGTGCGCGCAGCCTCAATCGTGGGGAAGCGCACCAGCGCAACACCGGGCGCGGTCCAGTTGCCCAAAAGGGTCTCGGTGTGGTGCCCATGCAAAAGGAACTCGCCGCTATGGGCGGCAAGGGTTGGGCCGGCAGCAGCCGCGTAGGCTTCCATTTTTTCCGCGTCGCGGACGGTGATGTTGGCAATGAGATAGACAGTCATAAGGGTCTCCTGAAATGGTATGTTTTTGACACCATCTCATTGACACGGACGGTTTCGCGTGCGCTTGACCGCGCATGCCAGTCTTTTGACAATGTCTGCCAAATCCGGGTTGCTAGAGCCCGGCCTGCGCTTTGCGATAGCTGGCCGGTGTGTGGCCGACCCACCGCTTGAACGCGCGTGTGAACGAGCTCTGCTCTGAAAAGCCCGTTAAAAATGCAATGTCGGCCAAGGAGTATTGGTCATCACGCAAAAGGCCCTCGGCAAGCTCGCGCCGTGTGCCTTCGGTCAGCATCTGGAAGGTCAGCCCGTGATCCGCCAGCCGACGGTGAAACGACCGCCCGCTGAACCCGAGGCTGCGCGCAATATCTTCCATCTTCGGTGGCCCGTCGCTGAGCGCCTTGGCGATGGCCTGCTTGGTTTGCTCTTCAAGCGTCGGCGCGTCCCGGATCTCAGACAGTTCCTGATCCAAATGGGAAATCAGGAATTGTGTGATGCCCTCATCGCCCAAAGCATTAGGCACACGCAGGGATTCTTCCGACAGCAGCATCGCATCCTGGCCGGCATCAAAATGCACAGCACAACCGAAATAATCTTCGTGATGTTGTATCGAACGGGGCGCTGCATGCTTGAAATAAACCTTCAGCGGCGCGAACGGACGCGGCGACACCTGCCGGCTCAGCGAAACGCCGCTGGCCATATCGGCCTCCACCGATAGCCGCATGCCAAGGCGCCGCTCACCCTTGCGATGTTCGACAAACAGGAAGCCATCGTCGGTCTCCTGCAATTCATACCCGACAATGCTGGTCCAGAGCCGCGCATAGCGGGCCACGCGGCCAAACGAACCAAGCAAATTGGGCGCGGCTTTCCAGGCAAGTCCAAGCGCACCATATTCGTCCGGCCGCATGGACTGCCCGACGATCAAAGGCAGCGCAGTCGCATCGGGCATCTGTCGCGCCAACGCTTCCAGCATGACGTAAAAATCTGCCTCCCTAAGCATATGCTTCGGATCCCAGGGCGCATCGGGATCAAGGTTGACGAGGCCGAGGATTTCCTTGGCATCAACACTATCGCCGGCGGCCGCAACCAACTTGCGCGCAAATAGAGATGTAACATCGCCCATAGGTTGCATCTTAGGTCGCAAAATCGCGCCGTCCAGACGGGGACGGCAAGACAAGCGGGCGTTTCCCAGTCAAAAGCCGCCCTTTTTAATCTGCGAAAGACTGGTTACCGCCAACACTGAGAGCTACCTCGTCACGGTCGCCGCGGCGCGTTTTCTCTCGGTTTCATTCGCCTCTTGTTAATCAAGATGAGAACTTGCTTACGTGACTTAAGGGCAGGTTAGTGCCGCCGTGACAGGCTCGCCGCAACGATCGGACGAGCCAAGCATGACCATTCGCACCGCCATATGCACATTGTTTTTGGTTGCCACTGCCATAATGGCAGGGCCCGTTGCGCATGCCGAGCAGAGCCTGACAATCAGCACTGGAGAATATGCGCCGTTTACCGATTCATCAGTCGTCGGCGGTGGCACGGTCAACGCGATCGTTTCCCAGATCGCTGAGAAATCGGGCCTGACGGCGCAGTTCGAATATATGCCCTGGATGCGGGCGCTTGAGCTCACCCGTGTCGGGCGGTTCGATGCGACCTCCTTCTGGTATTTCAGCGCAGAGCGCAAACCGGAATTCATCCATGTTGGCCCGGTTCTCCATGATCGTCTGGTGTTTTTTCGTCGCGCCGACATGCCCGATCAGTCTTGGGAAGAGCTCGAAGACCTCAGCGCTTTCAAGATTGGCGCAGTGACTGGCTACACCTACGCGCCCGAGTTCTGGCAATATGCGGACGAAGACAGAATTGACGTTGAAATTGCGCCAGATGATGAAGCCAATTTGCGCAAACTTCTTGCCGGCCGGATCGATCTCTATCCGATGAGCGAGCAAGTCGGGCGGCGCCTGATCGAAACGAAATTCTCCAAGGCTGACCAGGCGCGCTTCGCTGTCATCTCAAAACCGTTAATCGTGACCGAAGGTTACTTACTGGTCTCCCGTGCGATCGAAGGCGCCGATGCACTTGCCGCTCGATTGCAGGAAGCAGTCGACACGCTCGATCCGGTGACAAACTGAGATGTGAGATGAAACAGGCGTGCCCATTGACGCAGTCCAACCGGCGCTTGAGCCAAATCCTTTTGAAGTTCACGCTTCTGCTGGCGGTGTCACTCGGTATCGTATCTGGCATTCTTCAAGTCTGGACGGATTTGCGCCAGGAAAAAGATGCCGTGCAGCATTCAGCGAACGAATTCCTTAAAAGTGTTGCGCCCTCTGCCGCTTCGGCTGCTTACAATTTTCATGATGACGCGGCGGAACGTGTTGCTGATGGTCTTTTCACGCAACGCGCAATCACCGATGTGACTATAATCAATGAGGGCGCGCAAATGGTCGCCCGTTCGCGCAACGTGATGCGCACGCTACCCACGCTCGGAGCTGCCACACGCGCCGACCCGGTTTCGATCACCGAACCATTGCTCTCGCCGGCCGATGCCACGGGCAACACGGTAATCGGCTCAATCAGTATCACCGTCGACCGCTCGGTCGTCCCGCCTGCGATCGTCAATCGCATGCTCAATTATTTCGTCCTGGCGGCGCTGAAGAACACGCTGCTGGGATTGCTGCTGGTCGCCCTTGTTTATGGCGTGCTTGCCCGACACATCATCAATCTGGTGGAGGCGACGGGCCGTTGGAGCCCGGAAGACGGTGCCCTCAAATTGGCAAGGCCACCCCGGATGCTGGCCAACACAGAACTGCAGTTGCTGGGCGAGCGCATCCAGGAGTTAACAGCAAGCGCCGCTGGCAAGATCAGGCAGGCCGAAACGTCACGGCGTAAGGCGGAAAAAAGCAACAGTGCACTCACCCAGAAATCAGAGAACCTGTCGAAAGCAATTGAAGTTCAAAATCGAGAACTGCAGCGCAAAAATGCCAAATTGAAGCACATGGCGGAACGCGATGCGCTGACCGGCCTGTGCAACCGTCGCTCGTTCGACCGCTATGCGCAGGAAGTGCTTGCACACGCGGCCGATCAGGATCTGGAACTGAGTGTCGTCCTGCTCGATGTCGACCATTTCAAAGCCTATAATGATTTTTATGGGCACCAAGCCGGTGATGAGTGCCTGCAGAAAGTGGCTTCGGCGCTCAAATCCTGTGCTTCTCTGCACAACGCGTTTGCGGCTCGATTTGGCGGGGAAGAATTTGTGTTGTTGATCGCAAGCGCTGACAACGCCGCCAAAATTGCGCTGGTCAAGGCCATCCACCAGCACATTCAAAGCGCCGCGATCGCACACGAGCGATCTGAAGTTGCTAATGTGATCACGGTCAGCGTGGGGTGCGCGTCAAATGCTGAAGTGCCCATAACAGAGAAATGGTCATTGGATCGTCTTCTCACCGCCGCCGACGAAGCGCTTTACGAGGCAAAGCGCAAAGGGCGTAATCGCTCGCAGTTTTCCACCATTGAGATGCAAAACCGGGTCAAGCAGGCGCGCGCCGCCCGACGGCAATTGCTGGACGCCGTTCAAAACGCGGAATTTGAACCTTTCTTTCAACCGCAGTTTGACGGACAAACGGGCAGTGTGACAGGCGTTGAAGTTCTGGCACGTTGGGTAAGGAGCGACGGATCGATCATTGAGCCGGAGGCCTTTATCGCGACTGCCAGCGATTCCGGGTTCATCACCACCATTGACGCGATCATCCTCGATAAGGTCACCGCGCTCATCAAAACGGCGGTGCGTGAGGGTATCGAGCTGCCGCGCCTGTCGATTAATCTGCAAAAGGAAAGTCTGCTTGCGCCGAACTATGTTCGTTCGGTGGTCGCGTTGGCTGAAGATCATCGTGTGCCCCTCGCCGTGGAGCTCCTGGAGACCGCGCTCCTTGATGAGACTTCTGATGAAATCGCCTTCCAACTTGACCTATTACGCGATGCGCACATCGAGTTGGAGATCGACGATTTTGGCACGGGCCATACCTCGTTGATCAGCCTCATGGCGATCAAGCCGTCCCGGCTCAAGATTGCCAAGGAACTCGTCGTTCCCATGCTCGACAGCACCGACCATCATAAGCTGACAATGAGCGTTATCGATCTTGGCCGTACGCTCGGGATCGAAGTGCTTGCCGAGGGCGTCGAAACCGCCGCCTTGGCAGAGATGCTGATCCGCAATGGCTGTGTGCTTCACCAGGGTTATTACTACGCAAAGCCGATGGCTGGCCGCGAATTCCTGACCTTTATCGATGAGAACGCGCAACGTGCAAAGGCGCACGTGGCCTGACGGTCCGGGACAATTCCTGTCTCGCCGCCGAGCCTGCTTGCCTCTCCTGCTGGCATGGTTAGAAATCAGTGTCGCACCGAGTAAATGGGCAGTGGTGGCCAACACCCATGCGTTCGGTTGCGATCAACGGGGAGGAATTTGATGGACAAGACCGATATCATTGTGGTCGGCGCCGGGCTGGCCGGTCTTGTCGCCGCAACCGAAGCCGCGGACGCGGGCGCAAAGGTCATCCTGCTGGACCAGGAGAGCAAAGCCAATCTGGGTGGCCAGGCCTTTTGGAGCCTTGGCGGGCTTTTCATGGTCGATACGCCCGAACAACGCCGCTTCGGCGTCAAAGATGGGTTCGATCGGGCTTGGGCCGATTGGCAGCGCACAGCCGGCTTTGATCGGGACGAGGACCATTGGCCGCAAAAATGGGCCCGCGCTTATGTTGAATTCGCCGCCGGCGAAAAGCGCGACTGGCTCCGCTCCATGGGCCATCGCATTTTCCCGATCGTTGGCTGGGCCGAGCGCGGCGGATTTGACGGGGCAGGTTTTGGAAATTCCGTCCCGCGCTTTCACATCACGTGGGGCACCGGCCCGGGCATTGTCGAGGTGTTTGAAAAACGCGCCCTGAAAATGGTTGCAGAGGGTCGGATCGAAATCCGCTTTCGGCACCAGGTCGATGAATTGATCATCGAAAAGGGCGCGTGTACCGGCGTCTCCGGATCAATCCTGGATGATGATGACGCGCTGCGCGGCGCGCCGACCAACCGCACGGTCATCGGCAATTTCTCCATCCGCGCAGAGGCGGTGATTGTCTGCTCCGGCGGCATTGGCGGCAATCTGGATCTGGTTCGCTCAAGCTGGCCGAAACGGCTCGGTACCGCGCCCAAAAACATGGTCGTCGGCGTGCCCGAACATGTCGATGGGCGCATGTTGGAAATCTCCGAGGGCGCTGGCGTCAACACGATCAACCGCGACCGTATGTGGCACTATGTCGAAGGCGTGCGCAATTGGGACCCGATCTGGCCCGGCCATGGCATTCGCATTTTACCCGGCCCATCCTCCATGTGGTTTGATGCGATGGGTCAGCGATTGGCGGCGCCGAACTATCCAGGCTACGATACGCTCACCGCGCTCGATCACATCATGAAGACGGGCCATGATTACACCTGGTTCATCCTGACCCAAAGCATCATCAAGAAAGAGTTTGCGCTGTCCGGATCCGAGCAGAACCCGGATCTAACCGGCCGAAGTTGGCCTTTGGTCGCCGGGCGCGCCTTTGGCTCCAAGGCCACCGGCCCGGTCGAAGCCTTCAAGGAAAAGGGCGCCGATTTCGCGATCGCCGACACGCTTGATGCGCTCGTGCCGAAAATGAACGCCATTACCGGCAACGAACTACTCGATCTTGCAACACTGCGTGCGCAGATCGAGGCGCGCGACAGCCAGATCGGTGAGCCTCAACCTGACGACAGCCAGGTCGCCGGTATCCAGACCTT
>JBCCRB010000076.1:0-9322 GCA_039208465.1 Pseudomonadota bacterium | reverse complement strand
TCGTTCGCGGCGCCGAGCTGCAGCATCGATTTCACAAAGTTTTTGCCGTGCGCCGAATAGACCCATGCCGTGCGCGCAATGATATGGCGATCGTTTGCCGCCATGACGGCGCGTTCACCTGCCAGTTTTGTTTGGCCATAAACGCCAAGCGGCGCGGTGGGATCGTCTTCCTTATAGAGAAGTGGCGCTTTTCCATCGAACACATAATCGGTCGACAAATGGATGATCGCCGCGTCCGCGCGGGCGGCACCAGCAGCGATTTGCCCGGGCGCCACCGCATTGATCAGACTGGCTATCTCAGGCTCTTTCTCGGCAAGGTCTACAGCGGTGTAGGCTGCTGCGTTGATCACAATGTCCGGATTGCGCGCAGCAACATAGTCAGCGATCACTTGTGTATCTGTCAGTTCAAGCTGGTCTTGGCCTGCGGTTTCCAGCGCACACCAACCCGGTTTCAGGCGTACAAGTTCTGTTGAAACCTGACCGCCAACGCCAATGACGAGAACCTTGGTCATGGCGCTTACGCTTTTCCGCGCCTGTCGGTCGCCCCTGCCTCGCGAAGAGGCCCCCACCACCATTCATTTTCCAAATACCATTTGATGGTTTTGCGCAGGCCGGACTGGAAGCTTTCCTGAGCACGCCAACCCAGCTCAGTTTCGATCTTGCCGGGATCAATCGCGTATCGACGATCATGGCCGGGCCGGTCTTCGACAAACTCGATCTGCTCGCGGTAGCTGTGCTTGTCACCACGCGGTTTAAGTTCGTCAAGAATGTCACATATGGCTTCAACGACCTGCAGATTTGTACGTTCGGCGCGGCCGCCAATATTATAGGTCTCGCCGATCCGCCCCTGCTTCACAACGGCTTCCAGCGCGCGCGCGTGATCATCGACAAAAAGCCAATCGCGTACATTTTCGCCCTTGCCATAAATGGGCAGCTTCCGGTCGGCAACCGCGTTGAGCGTGACGAGCGGAATGAGCTTTTCAGGATAGTGAAAAGGCCCGTAATTGTTTGAACAATTGGTGACGACAATCGGCAAACCATAGGTGTGATGCCAGGCACGCACAAAATGATCGGAGGCTGCCTTGGACGCCGAATAGGGCGATGAAGGCTGGTAGGGTGTTGTTTCGGTGAAGACGCCGCTGTCAAATGGCAGATCACCATAAACCTCATCGGTTGAAATGTGATGGAAACGGAAATCGGCACGCGCCGTGTCGCTGAGCTGCTCAAAATATCGGCGCGTGGCAGATAGGAGCCGGCAGGTGCCGATCACATTGGTCTGCACGAAAATGTCAGGCCCATCGATCGAGCGATCAACATGGCTTTCAGCGGCCAAATGCATCACCGCTTCAATGTCGTTTTGCACCAGCAGGTCGCTGATCGTTTCTTCCTCGGCGATATCAGCCTGGACGAATTTGTAATTCGGTCGATTTTCGATCGCGCGCAGCGAATGCAAATTGCCCGCATAGGTGAGCTTGTCGACATTGATAACGGTGTTTTCGTCATTGGCGACCAAATGCCGACACACGGCGCTCCCGATAAAGCCGGCACCGCCGGTGACCAGAATTCTCATGTCTCGGCCCTGTATTCGAAAGGATTTTCCGCGTCTGCTAGCACCGGCGCAGTCGCGTCGCGTTGACTGATAATCGGCTGCATGTCGGCGACCTGCCAATCAACGCCGATCTGGGGATCGTCAAAGCGGATCGCGCGATCATGCTCGCGCGAATATTGGCTTGAGACCTTGTAAAGAAGTTCGCTGTCCGGCTCCAGGGTCGCAAATCCGTGCGCAAAGCCTTCGGGAATAAACAGTTGGTTCCACTTGTCGGCCGATAGCTCCAACGCGACCCATTGGGCGTAGGTCGGTGACCCTTTTCGGATATCGACGGCGACATCCAATACCCGACCACGGGTGACCCGAACCAGTTTTGCCTGGGCAAACGGCGGCACCTGATAATGCAGGCCGCGTATCACACCGGTCTTGCGCGACAGGCTGTGGTTATCCTGAATAAAGCGGGTGGCAATGCCGTACCGGGCAAGTTCGGCGGCGTTGTACGTCTCGGACAGGAAACCGCGTTCGTCGCCGTGACGCGTCGGCACAAGTTCGACCACACCCTGCAGTTTCGTTTCACGCATGGTGATCATGTCTGGGCGTCCCGAACACGCTGCAGCAGGTATGCGCCATATTCGGTTTTTTCCAGCTCTTTGGCCCGTCTGATCATGTCGTCGGCCGAAATCCAGCCCGCATCAAAGGCAATTTCCTCCGGGCAGGCGATTTTCATCGCTTGCCGGTGTTCGATGGTGCGCACAAAAGCGGCGGCCTCGTGCAGGCTGTCATGTGTCCCGGTATCAAGCCAGGCAAAACCACGCCCCAATTTGGCAACGTTCAGATCGCGGCGTTGCAGGTAAGCAAGATTGATATCGGTGATTTCCAGTTCGCCCCTTGCCGACGGCTTCACGTTGGCGGCGATATCAACGACATCATTGTCGTAAAAATACAGGCCGGTTACAGCCCAATGTGAGCGGGCAACCTCAGGCTTTTCCTCCAGTGATATGGCGACGTCATTTTCGTCGAATTCCACGACGCCATAGCGCTCAGGGTCGCGCACAGAATAGGCAAATACGGTCGCACCGGATGTGCGTTCCACGGCCTTGCGACCAAGGGTGCTGAGCCCCTGTCCGAAGAAGATATTGTCGCCCAAAACGAGAGCGCAATTGTCATTGCCGATGAATTTCCGGCCAATGATGAAAGCCTCGGCAAGGCCGTTCGGCGCGGCTTGGGCGGCATATTCAATGTTTAAACCAACGCTGCTTCCGTCGCCCAAAAGACGCTGGAATTGCGCCTGTTCGTGCGGGGTTGTGATAACCAGGATGTCCCTGATCCCTGAGAGCATGAGCACACTCATGGGATAGAAAATCATCGGCTTGTCATAGACCGGCAGCAATTGCTTCGAAACCGCAATGGTCAAAGGATAAAGGCGCGTACCGGTGCCCCCGGCAAGAATAATCCCCTTGGTGCGCATGATTTCCTGTATCGTTGAACTAGCGAGCGGTAGACGCCTACTGCATGACGTGGAAAAGTAAACAGTCTTTGTGGAATGCCCCACCTTTCTTTCGTTAATGTTCGGTAATAAATCGCATGGCAACGGGAACACGGGGGAGCCCCATGAGTTGGTACAGGGGACAAGGAAAGCGCGCTTTCGACGTGCTTTTGGTGATCGGGACTGCACCCATCACCGCTCCCTTGCTGGTGCTGCTATGTTTGGCCATCGTTGCTTTCGACCGGCGCAATCCACTTTTTTGTCAGGAACGTTTGGGCCGGGATCAGCGGCCGTTCACGCTCTACAAGCTGCGCACGCTGCCGGTTGAAACCGAGCAACGTCCGACGCATGAAATAGATCTCAGTGGCGCTTCCAAACTGGGGGAAATCCTAAGGAAAACCAAGCTCGACGAGCTGCCGCAACTCTATAATGTGGTGCGCGGCACGATGAGCCTTGTCGGGCCAAGACCATGTCTTGCCGGTCAGTTGCGATTGATCAACGAACGTGCGGCGCGCGATGTTTTTTCGGTTCGACCCGGCGTGACCGGCCGATCGCAAGTAAATGGTATCGATATGTCAGATCCGATTGCCCTGGCCAAATCGGATGCAACCTATGTCGATAATATTAGTCTTTCGACTGATCTTTATATACTTATCGATACTTTGCGACCGCATGTCTAAAATATGGCAGAAATGCGGTAGCTATTGATTGCTTCATGTATTAGAAATTGATCGAGCAAGTGACGGGGCACGCACTATAACAAGATTTTCACTGTGTGGGGAAAGCCTGGGGCAGCATGAGACGATTCGATTTTACGTTTTCCTACCTGAGCTATCGCGACCTGCTCGTGCTCAGCATCGATTTTCTTTGCTGTGCGACGGCCATGTGGCTCGCCCATATGGTGCTTTGGCCATCACTGATTGTCACCGACACCGAGGTGTTGCTCGGTTATTCAGCAGGATTTGGCGCTTTGTGCGCGATCGGCTTGCTTCTCACGGGCGTCAATGGCGCGGCCTGGCGTTACACATCCATTCCTGAACTGGTCGGCTTGTTCAGGGCCATTGTTGGTGCGGCGCTTCTGTTTACGGTGCTGGCCTTCCTTGTCAGTCGCGGATTTGCCTTGTCGCGATTGGCCCCGGTTTTGGCGGCTGTTTTCTCATTTGTGGCCTGTGCCGGGCTGCGCATCTTGTATCGCATGTCGCGCGAGCGTCTCGGGCTGGTGAAGCGCCAGATCAAAGGGGAAACGACACCGATCAAGAACATTGCCCTGGTCGGCGCGACGAATGATGCCGATGTCTATATTCGGCAAACAAGGCGGCTACCGCATATCCGGATCAATATCGTCGGCATATTTGATGATCGTGCCCGCTGGCACGGTTCGAAATTGCAGGGCGCGCGGGTTGTCGGTCCAGCCACCGAGCTTTCAAGCTGGCAGAACCGGTGGACGTTGCAGGGGCGCCCGGCATCAGAGATTGTTATCACGCAACCCCATATCGACACACGCAAGCTCGCCAGGATCGTCGCCGATGCAGCAAAGCTGCGTATTCCGGTGCGCCGGCTTTCCAACACAAATCAGGAACGGCCTGGTGCGGAGGTAGGCTGGGCGACGCCGGAGGATATCGACATCCAAGATCTGCTCGGCCGCAAAGAGGTGCCGATCGACAAGGCGTTGATGGGCACTTTCATCGAAGGCAAGACCATCCTGATCACCGGTACTGGTGGGTCAATCGGCCTTGAAATTTCCAAGCAGGCCGCCGCCGATGGCGCGGCGACGATCGTGCTGGTGGAAAATGCAGAACATGCCCTTTACGAAGCGGCGCGTACGCTTGGCGAAGGCTGGCCCGGTATCAGGCTCGTGCGTTGCCTTGCCGACATTCGCGATGGGCAACGCATGTTGGAGATCTGCTCGACGCATCAACCCGATATCGTTTTCCACGCGGCCGCGCTGAAACATGTGCCGCTGATGGAGACCAACCGCGTGGAATGCATGCGTACCAACGTGATTGGCACACGTATGGTGGCAGATGCTGCGGAAAAGTCGGGCGCATCGGTGTTTGTGATGATTTCGACCGACAAGGCGGTAAACCCGACCAGCATCATGGGAGCAACCAAGCGCGCGGCGGAAGCCTATGTGCAGGCCAAGGATAAGGCCGCCACTTCCACACGCTATCTAACGGTGCGTTTCGGCAACGTGATGGATTCCAACGGATCTGTCATTCCATTGTTCCGCGATCAGCTGAATGCGGGCGGGCCATTGACGGTGACGCATCCGGACATCAAGCGCTATTTCATGACCATTACCGAGGCTGTGCGGCTGGTTATCAAGGCGAGCATCTTCGGCTCAGCAAACCCAGAGCTGCGCGGATCGGTTTACGTTCTGGATATGGGCGAGTCCGTTTACATTCGAGAGATTGCCGAGCGCATGATCCAATTGGCCGGATTTGTGCCCGGCGAAGACATCGACATCCAGTATATCGGCCTGCGACCGGGCGAAAAGCTCAACGAAGATTTGTTTGCGGCAAATGAACCACGCGCGGAAATTGGGGATGAAGGTTTTGCCGTCGCCTCACCGACGACCGGTGAGATCACCTTGATCTCAAAACTGTTCGATGAAATGGCCTTGCACCTGGCTGCGCGTAACGCGGATGCAGCGATCAAATTGCTGCGCCACCTCGTCCCTGATTATGTTCCCGTCGCGCATTTGCCGGAACCAGCACGGCATGAAGCCGTTCGGTCCAGTTCAGCGCAATAGCATCGTTTCGTGCCGCAGTTGTGCGGCCTTATCGGTGGTCGACACTGTCGTCGGGCAGGCGAAAGACAGCCCAGCAACTCATGGAAATGACGATGAAGTAGGACGCGATGATATCGTTCTCGATGTGCAAGTTCGTCAGCCCGGAAAGCGCTACAGCGACAATGATAACGCAATAAGCGTTGAACAGGACCGGGTCGGATTTGTGTATCGCGTTTCGAAAACCCGCCCCTATCGGGCCGACCATCAAGAGCAGCAGGCTGACGAGGCCGACCACCCCATGATCGACCAGCATGGTCATGTATGCATTGTGCAAATGCTGATGCGGGCTTGTCAGTACCGTCCGCGTTTCCTTTTCAACGACCGGGCGCGGCGGCAACGCTTCCGCGCCATTGGCCTGTGCGTCAGCTGTTTGTTCCTCCCAGCGCTCTATTTGCCAGTTTATGACATAAGAGCGGGCAGGCTCCGGTATCCATCGATGCCATGATTTATAGTGCGTTGTTTCCTGGACCCGCGTCGGCATGCTCATCGCTTGCAGCTCAGCGCCAACTGCGATCGCCCGCTGATCGCGGCCAACACCGATCATCAGGTTCTCTGATGCGACGCGCCAACCGGCGTCAGCGTACACCAAGCGCCATTGTGCCGATGATGGCTCGCCAGCAACCGCCAAAGGCGGCTCGGTGACCAACCGATCAACGACAGCAAAGGTTGCGATCAATGAACCGGCGACCGCAACGGCCACACCGGAGATAAACACATGTCGATGCAAATTTCGTGCTGCCAGGCGCCAGTTGAGAACACCAAAGAACGCCGAGCAGGCAAGAAACAGGACGGTGATTGTGCGTGACTGCGAAAGCACGATTGCAATGAGAGCGCCCAACCAACCAATCACAGCCCATAGGCGATCGCGCGGAACCGGCGGTTCTACCAGCATCGCAAGGGTGCCCAACCCGGCCATGCACGCAACGGGGGCAAGAATTAAAGGATTGCCCGGCACAGCCGCAGCACGGCCGCCCCAGATCATGAACTCAATTGTTGTGAGCAGGCCAGCGATCATGCCGGCACCGGCCAACGCCCGCAGCATGATTGCCCGAAGTTCCTGTTTCGGCGGGCCAAAACCATAGCGTGGCAGCAGGACAATGGGCGCCAGAAACAACAGATATTCCGAGCCGCCCGAGAAGACTTTGCTGCCATCGTGTAACCGGCTCAAGGCAAACCCGATTACCGCAAATTGGGTAAATATGATGACCATAGCGCGCTGGTGGGTCGGAAGGGTCCGCTTCATCGCGCCGGTGACCATGAGAAAGATGTTCCAGTAGAGCGACAGCACCACAAGGATAGTCACGCCGCTACCGATCGCCGCGACAGGCGCAAGCGTGGCTACCGTGAACAGTATGTTCTGCCTTTGGTAGGCGCTGTCAGCGGACATGCCCGGTCCAAACCCTTGTTTATCTACGTGCCGCAAACGCCAAACTTTTCAGCCCCGTTGGCGATTGCGCACCTATCGCGTGAGGCGCTTATAAGTCACGCGTTTTGGATTGACCGCCTCGGGACCAAGGCGCCTGATTTTGTCCTGCTCATAGTCTTCAAAATTGCCCTCAAACCACTCGACATGGCTATCGCCCTCAAAGGACAGAATATGTGTGGCCAAGCGGTCGAGGAACATACGATCGTGCGAGATGACGACCGCGCAGCCGGCAAAGTTTTCAAGTGCCTCTTCCAGCGCAGCCAGCGTCTCGGTGTCCAGATCGTTGGTTGGCTCGTCGAGAAGGATGACGTTGCCGCCCTCTTTGAGCATCTTTGCCAGATGCACGCGGTTGCGCTGTCCGCCGGAAAGCGTGCCAACTTTTTGTTGCTGGTCGCCACCCTTGAAATTGAACGAAGAACAATAGGCGCGTGAGTTCACCTCATGCGGGCCAAGCTTGATGATATCATTGCCGCCGGAGACTTCTTCCCAGACCGTCTTGTTTGGATCGAGCGCGTCGCGCGACTGGTCGACAAAAGACAGATTAACGGTCTCGCCGATGATGATCTCACCGCCATCGGGCTGCTCGGCTTTTGTAATCAGTTTGAACAGGGTCGATTTGCCGGCCCCGTTCGGCCCGATCACGCCAACAATGCCGCCTGGCGGGAGCTTGAACGACAGATCGTCGATGAGCAGGTGATTGCCATAGCCTTTGCGCAGATCGACAGCGTCAATGACCGTGTTGCCGAGCCGTTCGCCGGCAGGGATGATGATTTGGGCGTCGCCCGGACGCCGATCATTGGCGTTTTTGACCAACTCATCATAGGCTTTGACACGGGCTTTAGATTTGGCTTGCCGCGCCTTGGGTGATGCGTTGATCCACTCGCTTTCGCGGGCCAGCGCTTTTTGCCGTGAGGCTTCTTCGCGCCCTTCTTGCGCCATACGCTTGGCTTTTGCTTCCAGATAGGCGGTGTAATTGCCCTCGTAAGGAATGCCGCGGCCACGATCGAGCTCCAGGATCCAACCGGTGACATTATCCAGGAAATAGCGGTCGTGGGTGATCATCAGGACCGAACCGGGATATTCGCGCAAATGCTTTTCAAGCCAGGCGATCGTCTCGGCGTCGAGGTGGTTGGTCGGCTCATCGAGCAACAGCAGATCCGGCTGGCGCAGCAAGAGTTGGCACAAGGCGATGCGGCGTTTTTCGCCGCCGGACAAATTCTTCACCGACGCTTCACCGGGCGGACAGCGCAGGGCATCCATGGCCTGCTCGACCTGGCTTTCCAGATCCCACAGGTTCTGCGCATCGATGATGTCCTGGAGCTTAGCGCCCTCTTCCGCCGTCTCATCGGAATAGTTCATCATCAGCTCATTGTAGCGATCGACGATGGCCTTCTTGTCGGCGACACCTTCCATGACGTTTTCCGAAACGGTTTTGCTTTCGTCCAATTGCGGCTCTTGCGGCAAATATCCGCGCGTAAAACCTTCGGCCAGCCAGGCTTCGCCCGTGAACTCGTTGTCGAGACCCGCCATGATCCGCAAAACGGTCGATTTACCGGCGCCGTTCGGCCCGAGGATTCCGATCTTTGCATCCGGGTAGAAGGACAGGTGGATGTTCTCCAGAACCTTCTTGGAGCCGTACGCCTTATTGAGCCCGGACATGTGATAGATAAACTGCTTGGCCATCAGTCAAACGCGCCTATTGGGAATTGAAAATGATTTGTTTGAGCCGTGTTACGCAAACGGCTATCGCCACGCAAGTGACGTTGGTTTTCGATGATCTGCATTTTTTATGAAGCGTAGAATAATTTGCGTGTCAGGCGCGTATTGGCGGCATAGCGAGTTTGGAGACTAACATGCGAAAAAACATTATCGCGACGGCATCATTTATTCTTGGCGCGGCCGCCATTCATGGCCCCTCCCTTGCCGCACCGTCCAATGATGCATCGGACACACCAAGCTGCGACGCCGGGCAGCTTTACGACGACAAGCAATCAAAATGCGTGCCGGCCAACGAGCAATCGCTCGATGATACGCAATTGCTGGATAATGCCAAAACCCTTGCCGATGCGG
>JBCCRB010000075.1:0-9477 GCA_039208465.1 Pseudomonadota bacterium | reverse complement strand
GTGCCGTGCCGCAAGCGCTCGTCTGGGCGGCAATCCTTTGGTCTTTGTTTGGAACGGTGTTGCTCGCCGTTGCCGGTATCCGTCTGCCCGGGCTGGAGTTCAAAAACCAGCGTGTTGAAGCCGCCTACCGCAAGGAACTGGTCTATGGCGAAGACGATCCGGAACGCGCCAAGCCCATGTCGATCGGCAATCTCTTCAATGATGTGCGGCGCAACTATTTCCGGCTCTATTTGGAATATATGTATTTCAACGTGTTCCGCTTCGCCTACCTCCAGGCGGATGGCATCTTTGCTTACATCCTGCTGATCCCTTCGATCATTGCCGGCGCCGCCATCGGGTTTACCTTCGGTATTTTGCAGCAGATCCTCACCGCGTTCAGCCAGGTCTCCAACTCGTTCCAATATCTCGTCAATTCATGGACGACCGTTGTCGAGCTCCTGTCGATCTATAAGCGCCTAAAAGCCTTTGAAAGCGCCATTGAGGGCGAAGATCTGCCGGACATCGACAAGGAATGGCTCGATCTGCATGGGGGTGACACCGGCAGCGATCGTGGGACCCAAACAGTGGGCAGCGGCATTTAAGGCTTAGCTGCGCATCCGAACGTGCGCGGCTATTTTGCACAAGCCACACAGCGCTCGGCCATCGGGTCGATGTCGAGCCGTTTCTCGGCAATGGCTTCGCCGCATTCCTCGCAATAGCCGTACTCGCCGTCGCGCAGGCGCCGCTCTGCCAGTTCGATCCGCACCAGATCGCGCTGGCGCGCGCGGGTGCTGGCCTGGGCCATGGCCTGTTGCTGCATGGCATCCATTCGGCTGAGCCGACCCACCGATACCTGGTCGAGTTCAACCGGGGCGTTCGCCTCGGCACCCATTGAAAGGAACCGTTCAATCTCAGCGCGGGCCGCCGCAAGAACTGCTTTCGCCTTGTCTTGGTCAATGCTCATGCTACTAGAATAGGTGTATTAATTTCACCGTGACAAGCATTGGCGTTGGTGATGGGTTGGCTCATTGCAGGACTTGTTCTCTTTCTTGGCATCCATTCGGTGCGCATGGCCGCGCCGTCTTTGCGTGACAATCTCATTGAAACCCGCGGCGAGGGCGCCTGGAAAGGCAGTTACAGCTTTATCGCTCTGGCGGGGCTGGTGTTGCTGGTCTGGGGCTACGGGCAGGCCCGCGTTTCCGATGCCAGTATCTTTTTCTATGGGGCACCCGTCTGGGCCGTTCACCTCGTTGCGCTGCTCATGTGGATTGCCCTGATGCTGCTGATCGCCTCGCAACTGCCGCCCGGGCGCATCAAGGCTGCCGTCAAGCACCCCATGATCCTGAGCGTAAAGGTATGGGCGGTCGCGCATTTGCTCGTCAATGGCGATCTGGCCTCCTACCTCCTGTTCGGCTCGTTTTTGGTTTGGGCGATCATCAACCGCATCGCCGTCAAACGGCGCGGCGACCCGGATTTTCAAACCGTCGCGATCAGGAACGATATCATCGCCATCATCGGAGGGTCGGCTCTCTTTGTGCTCTTGTTTGTCTGGGCGCACCTTTATTTGTTTGGTGCGTCCCCTTGGCCGGTTTGATCGCGCATAATATCTGGCATTCCGAACGGCTTGCCGCTAAACCGGCGCCCACACTTGTTCAGGATTTGAAATCATGTCTGACGACAGCTTTATCCGTGAAGTTGAGGAAGAGCTTCGCACCGACAAGCTCAAGGCCTTTTGGTCCCGCTTCGGCGCCTTGATCATCGGCGGCGCGATTGCCATCGCTTTGGGCACGGCCGGTTTCGTCGGTTGGCAGTCTTACACCACCAACCAGGCAAACGCATCAGGTGACCGTTTTCTGGAAGCGTTGAACCTTGCCAATGAAGGCAATTCGCAGGAAGCCCTTGACCGTTTGGCCGAGTTGGAAGCCGACGGCTATGGCCAATATGCCGTGCTTGCCCGCATGCGCGCTGCCAGCGAACGGCACAATGCCGGTAACACCGATCAGGCGGTTGCCGATTTTGATGCCATCGCCGCCGATAATTCGGTGCCTGTCGCCCTGCGCGATGCAGCGCGCGTGCGTGCTGCCTATCTGCTGGTCGATGCCGGTTCTTACGAGGATGTTGCCAACCGCGCTGAACCGCTTACGGCGGGCGACAATGCCTTTCGTCATTCCGCGCGTGAGGCACTCGCCTTGTCGGCATGGAAGAACGGCCGCGCTGATGATGCGTTGCGCTTAATCGATGAATTGCTCGCCGACACCGTCGTCCCATCGGGAATTGCACAACGGGCGCAAATCATTCGAGACATGATCATCTCCAGCGGCCAGGTTTCGCAGGGGTGAGCTTTGCACTTGCCATTGTTGGGCGGCCAAATGTTGGCAAGTCGACACTATTCAACCGCCTCGTCGGTCGAAAACTGGCGCTCGTTGACGACCAACCGGGCGTCACGCGCGACCGCAGGCGTCATGAAGCAAGGCTGGTCGATCTGCGCTTTGATGTCATCGATACTGCCGGCCTTGAGGAGGGCGACGCGTCTACTTTGCCCGGCCGCATGCGCAGCCAGACCCGTACCGCTGTTGAAGAGGCCGATGTCTGCCTGTTTGTCATCGATGCGAAAACCGGCCTGACGGCGGCCGATGAAAAATTTGCCGATATCCTGCGAAAAACCGGAAAGCCGGTCATCCTGGTTGCCAACAAGGCGGAGGCGCGCGGCGCGGAAGGTGGCATTTATGATGCCTTCGCCCTTGGACTTGGCGAGCCGGTGCAGGTGTCGGCCGAACATGGACAGGGTATGCTCGATCTGCGCGATGCCATTGTCGAGGCGGTCGGCGAGGATGTGGCGCTTTATGATGAGGATGAGCACGACCGCGACAGCGAGGCGATCGCCGACATTGATGTTGAGTATGATGATGATGGTGAGATCATCGAAGCGGCCTATGACGACACCAAACCGCTGCGCATTGCCATTGTCGGCCGTCCCAACGCCGGCAAGTCGACCCTGATCAACAAGCTGGTTGGCGAGGAACGGCTGCTGACCGGCCCCGAAGCAGGCATCACCCGCGATTCCATTTCGGTAGATTGGCAATGGCAGGGCCGCAAGATCCGCTTGCATGATACGGCCGGGATGCGCCGCAAGGCAAAGGTGCAGGAACGGCTTGAAAAAATGTCGGTCGCCGACGGACTGCGCGCCATCCGCTTTGCGGAAGTTGTCGTGATCCTGCTGGACGCACAAATTCCGCTGGAGAAGCAGGATCTGCAGATTGCTGACCTGATCGAACGTGAGGGGAGGGCACCGGTCATCGCCTTCAACAAATGGGACCTGATCGAGGACAAGCAGGCAACGCTCAATCATCTGCATGAACGCACCAAGACTTTGCTGCCGCAGATCAGGGGTGTGCGCGCGGTGCCGATTTCAGCCCAAAGCGGCAAAGGGTTGGAAAACCTCATGCGCGAGATCGTTTCAACCCATGAGATCTGGAACCGGCGCATATCGACCGCAAAGCTGAACCGCTGGATGGAGGCGGTGACGTCTCACCACCCGCCGCCGGCCGTCTCAGGACGAAGGCTGCGCTTAAAATACATAACGCAGGTCAAGAGCCGCCCGCCCGGCTTCGTCATTTCGGTATCGCGACCGGACTCGCTGCCCGCCGCCTACACCCGTTACCTGAAGAATAGTCTGCGTGAGGAGTTCGCCCTGCAAGGGGTGCCGATCCGCTTGCACTTGCGCACCAGCGACAATCCTTTCGCGAACCGTGCCAAAAAGAGACGATAGTTTCGAACGCTAACAATTCGTCAACGGCGCTTTAACGGAGCATCAAGGTTAATGCTTCATTGTCGCCGCAATCAAAGAGTTGGTGGGTGCACCCATTGGCTCACGTGACGAGTGTGTGTGTCGGAGTTTTGTTGTGCCGTTTGCTTTTTCGCGGGCCCGGTTGGGGCTTGGATCGACCTCCAAAAAAATTGCTTTATCCCTGTCTTGTGGTGCTGCTCTGCTGTTTTCCAGCCCAAGCCAGATATCCTTGCAGGACATGAATGCACTGATTGCTGGCGGTGAAGGGGCGCAGGCAATGCGCTGGAAAACCCACATGACCCGCTCCGGGGCCGGCGCAATACATACCGCTGAAGCGCAATTTGCCACGGACCCGATCATCACGGGGGCCATTTCGAGCCAGGCCGGTGTCGCACCGATTGCTGTCGCGCCCACAAAATCAATCGCCCCGGAAACACCGGATGAAGACCGCATCAACCGCGCCGCGAAAACCGGACGGGTGGCGGCCATCGTGCCGACAGCGCCGCCTAAGGCATTTTCGGCTGGCTCGGTTCTGCACCGCGAATCTTTCTTGCTCCGCCCGGCCGTCAAAGATGGCGACGAGATGATCTTCACCCAGCCTGACAATGCGCTTGATGGCAATGAAATCCAGATCGCAACGGCCTTCCACAAGAAACTGGAGAAGGCCACCACCCCTGGCGTGTCGCCTCTGATCGCTGAATTGGTGAACAACCCGGTCGCCGACATTTTGGCGACGGCTTACGCGCCGCCGGCGCCCGATTTTGCCCGCCAGTCACCCTTTGCAAGCCTGTTGCGCGAAGACGACAAGAAGCCAGGCCGTTTTGTGCCCAACACCCGGAAAAACGACCATTGGTGGGCCGCAAACCCGCTGCTGCCGCATGTTTTCTCGAAGAAAGAACAGGAATGCCTGGCAGAGGGCATCTATTTTGAAGCACGCGGCGAGGTAAAGCTTGGCCAGGCCGCCGTGGCGCAAGTCATCCTGAACCGCGTCAGAAACCCCACTTTCCCGGGCACCATCTGCGGTGTCGTCTATCAAAACGACCATTGGCGCAACCGCTGCCAGTTTTCCTTTGCTTGTGACGGCATCCGCGATCGCATCACATCGCAATATCACTGGAACCTTGCCAAAGAGATTGGCATGGCCGTCACGGCCGGAAAAATCTGGCTCGATGATGTCGGCTCATCAACGCATTACCATGCAACCTATGTGTCGCCGCGCTGGGCGCGCGCGATGGAGCGCGTGTCCAAGATCGGCCTGCATATCTTCTATCGTACATATGATGGTGGATGGGGCTGACCACGGCTCAAATCCGGCAGATTTCGCAATTGCACAATATCTGCCGGTCGGCCTGCCTGCGACCTTTTGCTTAAGCGTCGCTAAGTAATTGTAATCATGAAGAAATTCGCCTGTTAGGCAACCGGTTGAATCGGGTTGACGCTATCGGTGCGCAAAACTATGTTGCCGCCGTCTTCAGAGGTATTCTCAAAACGCGACAATGGCATCCGGCGACAGCAGACGATCACCGGGCAAAGGTGCAGGCAACCGGGACCAGGACGATAATCTGGACCTTCGGCGCCAATCGGTTGAAGCCAAGATCGCTGCCAGGAGAAAACAGGAAGAAGACAAATTGGGGGCTGACAAGGCTGACACAGCGCCGGGCGTTGCACAGGCTTTCAAGCTTTCGAGCGAGTTTATCGCCGGTGTGGTTGCAGGTGCAGGCCTGGGCTATCTGATTGACACATTCGCGGGAACAACCCCTTGGGGGATGATCATATTCCTGCTTTTGGGGTTCGCGGCCGGTGTTTTGAATGTTTTACGGTCGGCGGGTCTTGCGGCACAGCCAGACTACGCTAAACCACCGTCGGAACGCGGCGACAAGTAAGGGACAAAACGTTGGCCAACGACCCAATTTCCCAGTTTGAGATCAAGAAAATCATTCCGCTGGAAAATGTTGCGGGACTGGATTTGTCATTCACGAACGCATCGCTGTTCATGGTGGCAACAGTCGCCACCGCCTCTGCTTTCTTCTATCTGTCGACCGCCAATCGCGGCCTGGTGCCAAACCGGGCGCAATCGGTCGCGGAAATGGCCTATGAATTTGTCGCGGGCATGCTGCGCGACGCTGCGGGGTCGCAGGGGATGAAATTCTTCCCCTTCGTGTTCTCGCTCTTCATCTTCATCCTGTTGGCAAACCTCTTCGGTATGGTGCCGTTCTTCTTCACCGTCACCAGCCAGATCATCGTCACCTTTGCGCTGGCCCTGTTGGTGATCGGCACGGTGACTGTTTACGGTTTTGCCAAGCATGGACCTAAATTCCTGGGCCTGTTCGTGCCTGACGGGGTGCCGGGCTACATATTGCCGCTTGTCGTGCCGATTGAAGTGATCTCGTTCCTGTCGCGCCCGATCTCGCTGTCCGTGCGCTTGTTCGCGAACATGTTGGCAGGGCACATCACGCTGAAAGTTTTCGCCGGTTTTGTCGCCTCCATGTCAGCGCTTGGCTTTGCTGGCGTCATCGGTGCGGTCCTACCGCTCCTTATGACAATCGCGATCACCGCATTGGAATTCCTGGTGTCATTCCTCCAGGCTTATGTCTTCGCCGTGCTTACCTGCATGTACCTCAATGATGCATTGCATCCGAGCCACTGATCAGATAGGCGACCGGCAAATTTGGTTTTCTAAACGCATTCACGCAAATCCGAAGGAGTAAATTCATGGAAGCGGAAGCAGCAAAATTTCTTGGCGCCGGATTGGCGTGCCTCGGCATGGCCGGAACGGCACTCGGCCTTGGCAACATTTTCGGTAGCTACCTGTCCGGCGCGCTGCGCAACCCGTCTGCCGCCGACTCACAGTTTGGCCGTCTGATCTTCGGCTTCGCCGTGACGGAAGCCCTGGGCATCTTCTCGCTGCTGATCGCCCTGCTGCTCCTGTTCGCTGTCTGATCAGCACTTTCCCGGATTGCCGGATGCGCGCCTTAAAGCGCATCCGTCAGCCCATTGACTAGACCGATCAGCCTCAAACAGGATCAACCATGTTGATTGCCAAAGCATATGCAGCCGGAGAAGCCGCGAACGGTGCGGCCGATAATGGTGTGTTTCCACCCTTTGACAGCGCAAACTTTGCCTCGCAGCTGTTCTGGTTGGCGCTGACGTTCGGGTTTTTGTACTGGTTTATGGCGAAGATCATCTCGCCGCGCCTTGGTGAAATCATCGAGACGCGCCAGGACCGTATCGCACAGGATCTTGCCAAAGCGCAGGACCTGTCTGACGAGACGAATGCGGCTATTGCTGCCTACGAGCAGGATCTGGCGACCGCAAAGGCAAATGCCAGCGACATCGGCCAGAAAGCGCGCGATAAAGCAAAAGCGGAAGCCGATGCCGAGCGCGCTAAGGTTGATGAAGAATTGGCCGCGAAGCTTGAAGAGGCGGAAAAGCGCATCACCGACATTCGCACGCAGGCCATGGGCGAAGTCAGCACAATTGCCTCTGATACGGCCACCGAGCTGGTCAGCAAGCTGATCGGTACCAAGGTCACCAAGGCTGAATTGACCAAAGCACTCTCCGGAAGCTGAAGGGACGATAGGGTACGCCATGTTAGACGCAACAGCCTGGACTTTTATCGGTCTTCTCCTGTTTCTGGGATTGATCGCCTATCTAAAAGTGCCGGGCATGATCACCAAGGCACTTGATGACCGCGCGGACAAGATTCGCAATGAGTTGGAAGAGGCACGCCAGTTGCGCGAAGAAGCACAGCAAATGCTGGCTGAATATCAGCGCAAGCGCCAAGACGCCGAAAAAGAAGCCGAAGAGATCGTAACGGCCGCCCGCAAGGAAGCTGAGCAGATTGCCGTCGAGGCGAAACAGAAAACCGAAGAATATGTTGCGCGGCGCACGGCCATGGCTGAGCAGAAAATAGCGCAGGCTGAGGCCGACGCCGTCAATGATGTGCGCAACGCCTCGGTCGACATTGCCATTGAGGCGGCAACCAAAATCCTCGGCTCAAAAGTCACGGCAAAGACCGCCGGCGACCTGTTCAAGGATTCACTGGCACAGGTCAAATCGAACCTGAACTGACGTCCATTTGGCACCCTTTTTTAAGGTGCCGGCCTTTCCCGCTAAAAAAGCGAACCTTGGCGAAACGGCGCAAAACTCATGCGGTGCACGCGCGTCGCACCGCCATGCGCCGCAATGGCCTCTTGATGCACCCGCGCTGACCCATAGCCCTTATGCGAAGCAAACCCGTACTGCGGGTGTACGCCATCCAATTGTTGTAACATCCGGTCCCGCGTCACTTTGGCGATGATCGAGGCGGCCGCAATCGACATGCACTTTGCATCGCCCCCGATGACAGCTTGCGTCATTAACTGCGCCGGTAGGTGATCGGGGACATCGCGTCCGTCAAACAGGGCAGCCTGAGGCGCGACGGCAAGGCGGGTAAGCGCCAGCCGCATCGCCAATAGGCTGGCTTGCCTTATGTTGATGCGATCGATGGTTTGCGCGCTGACGGCGGCAACACTAACGGCGTGGGCCTCGCGGTGAAGTATATCGAATAGGCTATCGCGCTTCTTCTCTGACAACGCTTTGGAATCATCCAACCCTGGCACGGATAGTCCGGGTGGCAGAATCACGGCCGCCGCCACCACCGGCCCTGCTAGCGGACCCCGTCCGGCTTCATCGCAGCCAGCGACCCATCCGGGCGCCCCGTTTAAAATTGCTGTTTCGAATTGATAGTCAGGCAATAAATCAGCCGGTGCGCATGGAACATTAGGGGACGTTTTCCATGCACACCGGCCGTAATCAAGCCCGTTTGAGCAAGGCGGCCCGTCAGGACAGGTGACGGTTCGGCAGGCGCCGCTTCATGCTCAGTTTAGGGGGATGGACGAGCTTGAATGTCAAAACCTTCTACAACAGCGCCAATTGCTCCCCATGCGCTTTGCCACCGGTAAAAAGATCGGTCCGCAAATGCCGGGTCCGCGCGCCCAAACCCAACCGCTTGGAGGCCAATTGCATCCGCCGTGAAATCTGCCAGGCATAAGGGCCGGTGCCTTTCATGCGCGCTGACCAATTGGCGTCATAATCCTTGCCACCGCGCATCGAGCGTACGAGCGACAACACATGCCGGTAGCGCTCTGGATAATGCCGCAGCAGCCATTCCTTGAAGATGGGCGCAACTTCCAGCGGCAGGCGCAACAACACATGGCTTGCGCCCAACGCGCCTTGCGCCGCCGCCGCATCGAGAATTTTCTCAATCTCGTGATCATTCAAACCGGGAATGATCGGCGCCACGAGCACATGCGTCGGGATACCAGCCGATGCCAGGGCCCTGATGGTTTCAAGACGTTTGGTTGGCGTTGAAGCACGCGGCTCCATCGTTCGGGCCAACCGCCGGTCCATCGTCGTCAACGAGATGGCAACGGTGGCCAGACCTTTTTCTGCCATGCGCGCCAGAATATCGATGTCGCGTTGGATCATCGCACCTTTGGTGGTGATCATGACGGGGTGGTTGTATTGTTCCAGCACCTCAAGCACACCGCGCATCACCTGCCATTCCTTCTCAATCGGCTGGTACGGGTCTGTGTTCGTGCCAATCGCGATTGGTTTCGGCTCATAGCCGGGCCGCGTGATCTCTTTTTCCAGCATCCGCGCCATATCCGGCTTGGCAAAAAGCCGCGCTTCGAAATCCAACCCCGCCGACAGCCCCTGATAGGTATGGG
>JBCCRB010000074.1:0-9498 GCA_039208465.1 Pseudomonadota bacterium | reverse complement strand
CGAAGAACGCAGGTGATTGGAACGAGGATGGTGCCGTGAATGTGGTGGCCGGTAGCGTTGGCGGCTTGGCGTCCGGCAGCGCTGCTGCGTCCGATATTGATCTCGATGTTGGCGATTCCTTTGACGAAGCGCGCTTTGAGGCCGAGCTTGTCCGTGACATGGAATTTGCCGAGCATGACGCCCAGGCGCGCACCGATGCTGTTTCTGCCGATCTCCAGTCAGAATATAACGATGCTGATGACGATGCGCCGACAGCCGAGCGAAGCCAGTTTGGCTTGAAACTGGCCGCAATCGTCGGGTCCATCGCGATTGTTGGTGCTGTGGGCCTGTTTATGTTTGGTGGCGGTGGCGCCGATGAAACGGCTGGCCCGGTCGTTGTTGAAGCCGATCCTGAGCCGATCAAAATCCGTCCTGAGAACCCGGGCGGCACGGAAGTGCCAAACCAGGATAGGGCGGTTTTTGCGGACACCAATCAGGCGTCTGAACCTTCGCAGCCGTCACTGGTCGCCACGTCGGAAGAGCCGGTTGATCTTGCCGGTCTGCCTGATGCGGACGCGGCAAAATCGGAGGAGCGCTTGCTGCCCGAAGTTCGCACTGTCGACGGACCAACGGCTGCGCCTGCCGAAGATAATGCGATTACGCCGCGCCGTGTGCGCACCTTGGTTGTACGTCCGGATGGGACGCTTGAGGAACGGCCATTGCCGGAACCTGAGCCCGAGATTGAGGTGGCTGCTGCGCCAGCGCAGCCCGAAGTTGATGTTGTGATCGGTGCCCCGGCTACGCCAGCATCAGAACCCGCCGGTGCGCCTGAAAGCGCAGCCACCGGCACGGGTCCTGTCGATTTTCAGCCGCCCGCTGGTGGTGAGACCTCGACGGGTCTAACGGATGCAGAGACGGCGGCCCTTACGACCGGAACGGCGGCTGTGCCCGCTGCGGAAGATGTGCCGGTTCGCCGCGTTCAGACCCAGGTCTTTTCGCCAAATGGCATTCCTGACCGGCCAGCCAACCAGCCGGTGAACATCGTCAATCCGCAACCGGCGCCGCAACAGACCGCTGCTGCCCCGCAACCGGCGCCGCAACCCGTTGCAGCGCCGGCCGCGCCGGCCAGCGAGTTCAAGGTACAGATCGCTTCTCTGCCCACGCAGGAAGCTGCCCAACAAACATCGGCCAATCTGCTCTCGCAGTTCCGCAATGTGCTTGGTGGGCGCGGTGTTGCGATCCGCGAGGCGCAAATCCCCAATCGCGGCACGTTCTATCGTGTGCAGGTTGATGCAACGTCCCTTGATGACGCCAATAATCTGTGTGCGCGTTACCGTTCTGCTGGCGGCGACTGTATCGTAACGCGCTGATGCCTGTTCATTTCCTGCCCTGAAACCAAACCAGCGGACACAAGGTGAGCGCGATGAAAGCGATGATCGTGGGATGTAATGGAACATCCCTGAGCGATGCAGAAGCGTCCCTCTATGAGGCGCACAAGCCATGGGGCCTGATCCTTTTTGCCCGCAACATCGACAATGCGGTGCAGGTGAAAGCGCTGACCGCGCATTTCCGCGCGATTGTTGGCCGTGACGACGCGCCGGTCTTTATCGACCAGGAAGGCGGCCGGGTGCAGCGCATCAAGGAGCCGATGGCGCAACGTTATCCATCCGGTGCCATGCTAGGCAAAGCTTATGCGCAGGACCGGGAAGCGGGCAAACGCGTTGCCTATCATTTGGGCCGCCTGCATGCGGCCGATCTTCTGCCGCTTGGGATCAATGCCGATTGTCTGCCGGTGCTGGATGTGCCCGTGCCGGGCTCGCATGATGTGATCGGCGACCGCGCCTATGGGCATGATGCGCAAACGGTGGCTGATATGGGGCGTGCCGCTGCCGATGGATTGCTTGCCGGTGGCGTGCTGCCGGTCATGAAACATATTCCCGGCCATGGCCGATCCATGGTCGACAGCCACAAGGCGCTTCCGGTGGTCACAACAGCGTTGGAAGAGCTTGAACGGGTCGATTTTGAACCGTTCCGCCAACATGCCGATCTGCCGATGGCGATGAGTGCGCATGTTGTCTACAGCGCGATCGATGCGGACAATCCGGCAACGACATCAAAAGCGGTGATCGACCGGGTGATTCGCGGCTTTATCGGTTTTGACGGGCTGCTGACGACCGATGATCTGTCGATGCACGCACTTTCTGGGGATTTTGCCGCCCGTACGCAGGCTTCCTTTGCTGCCGGCTGTGATATTGTTCTACATTGCAACGGCGTGATGGACGAGATGTCGGTGGTGGCGGCGGCGACGCCGTGGCTGGATGGCAAGGCACTTGAGCGCGCGCAACGGGCACTGGAATATCTGTCGCAACCGGAAGCAGGTGCTGATGTGGTGACGGTGCGCGAAGACTTTAACCGGCTGGTGTCCGCCTTGGCCTGACAAGGAAGCCCAGTCTGAATGGGCTGGACTTGATGGGACAAGCAGTTTCAAAAGCTGACCAAGCTGCCGCAGGTGCTGCCCAGGGCGGAACGCCGATGGATCGCGTGTGGAGCGATGGCGGCCCGGAACGGCTCTCCGGTGAACCGGCCTTTCTTGTTGATCTGACGGGGTTTGAAGGCCCGCTTGATCTGCTGTTGCATTTGGCACGCAACCAAAAGGTTGATCTGAAGCAGATCTCCATTCTCGCGCTGGCGCAGCAATATCTGGCTTTTGTCGAGCAGGCCAAAGCGGTGCGCATGGAACTGGCGGCCGACTATTTGGTGATGGCCGCCTGGCTGGCGTTTTTAAAGTCGAAGCTTTTGATCCCGCAGCCCAAAGATGATGATGAGCCGAGCGGCGAAGAGATGGCCGCTATCCTGCAATTCCGGCTGCAGCGCCTGGAAGCGATGCGTGATGCGGCGGCAAAGCTCGTCAACCGGCACCGGCTGGGCCGCGACGTGTTTGCGCGTGGTGCGCCGGAAACCGTCATCATTGAAAAACGCAATTCCTTTGAAGCCAGCCTCTATGATCTCTTGGGCGCCTATGCCGATACGCGGCAACGTGATGCCAACCAGGAAGTCACGATTGAGCGTCGCAAGGTCTGGTCGCTCAGTGATGCGCGCGGTGCGCTGCGGCGGCTGGTCGGCGAGGTTGGCGAATGGGCTGCGCTGGACGGGTTCCTGATCGACTTTATCGATGACCCGGCGGACCGCGCGTCGGCGTTGGCGAGCGCCTTTGCAGTGAGCCTGGAAATGGTGCGCGAAGGCGAAATTGACTTGCGGCAAGACAGGCCATTTGCGCCCCTGATGCTGCGCAAACGACCGGAAACGGATAAGGATGACCCATGACGGACGATAATGGTCAGGAAGACAATATTCTGGCGTTTGACAGAGCAGAAGATCAGCCATCGGAGGGCGTTGCAGAAGAAGTGGTAGAAACGCCGCAAGACAATGCTGCCACCCGCATGGCGCTGCACGAAGCTGCACGGATGGTTGAAGCGCTGCTTTTTGCGTCCGCCGAGCCGGTCTCTGAAAAAGCGCTGGCCGAACGGCTGCCGGACGGGATCGATCTGGGCGAAGTTCTGGCGGTTCTTGAGCCGTTTTACGCCAAGCGCGGCGTCAATTTGGTGCGCATTGAAAACAGCTGGGCGTTTCGGACCGCGCCCGATCTGTCGTTTCTGATGAGCCGGGAAAGGGTCAGTGTGCGCAAGCTTTCGCGCGCGGCGTTGGAAGTTTTGTCCATCATTGCCTATCACCAACCGGTCACACGGGCGGAGATGGAAGAAATCCGCGGCGTTGAGACATCGAAAGGGACGCTGGACGTTCTCTTGGAAAGCGGCTGGATCAAGCTGCGCGGACGGCGCAAGACGCCGGGCCGGCCGGTCACCTATGGGACAACGCTTTCATTTCTGGACCATTTTGGCCTGTCAGAAATCCGCGACCTGCCGGGCATGGATGAGTTGAAGGCCGCCGGGCTTTTGTCATCGCGCCTGCCGAAAGACTATGTCGCGATGGCGCCAAACATCGATCCCGACCAACTGACTGAGGATGAAGAGCCGCTCGAAGACATTGATCTGGAAGAGCTCGGTCTGTTGACGCCAAAGGGCGGGGATGATTAACGGCGGGACCGCGCCGGCAAGTTAGCCCGTGCGCCTGATAGGGTGTCGTTGCGTTCATGTCTGCTGCCAAACTCACACAAAGTGCCGGCGTGGCGTTTGCCGCCGACATCGAGTTTATCGATGTCCATTTGAATTATGGCGGCGTGCGCGTCTTGAATGGCATCTCGCTGAAGGCGGAGCCGGGCGAGGTCATCTGTCTTCTTGGCCCGTCGGGATCGGGCAAAACCAGCCTGTTGCGGGTTGCAGCAGGCCTAGAGCCGCAGACATCTGGCGATGTGCTCATGAACAACCAACTGATTGCCGGTGGGTCTGTTTTTCTGGCGCCCGAAAAACGCGCCATTGGTCTGATGTTTCAGGATTTTGCGCTGTTTCCGCATTTAACGGTGCTGGATAATGTGCGCTTCGGGTTGAAGGCCCTCGGACGCAGCGCCTCAACGGGTGAGGCGGAGCGGGCGATCAAACGGGTGGGCCTTGGGCATCATATGCATGATTTTCCCAATGTCTTGTCCGGCGGTGAGCAGCAGCGGGTGGCGTTGGCGCGCTCCTTGGCGCCGCGCCCTTCAGTGATGCTGATGGATGAGCCTTTCTCAGGCCTCGATACGCGATTGAAGGATGAGATCCGCGCCCAGACGCTGGCGATTTTGCGTGAAACGCGGGCGACAACCATCATGGTCACGCATGATGCGGAGGAGGCGATGCGCATGGGCGATCGTATCGCGCTGATGCGCGACGGCCGGATCACCCAATTGGGCACCGCCTATGATCTCTTTCACCGCCCGGCTGATTTGTTCACCGCTGGTTTTTTTGCAGAGTTGAACACGCTTTTCGGCGTTGCGCGCGACGGTGCGGTCAACACGCCGTTTGGGGTTTTTGCGGTGCCGGCTGCGATCAGCGATGGCCGTGATGTGGTGGTGGCTATCCGTGTCACCGGGGTTGATGTGGCACAAAAAGCAAATGATGGTAAATCGGTGCCGGCGCGCATTGTCTCGCGGCGGTTTTTGGGCGACACCGAGCAACTATCGCTGGCCATTAGCGAGCAAACGGAAAAGGTTTCCGCGCGCGTGCGCGCTGGCATATTGCCGCCGAACGCGGGCGATGTGCATGTCACGATCCGGCCAGAAGACATAATGGTGTTTGAAAGCCCTGCGCAAACAGACTAAGTGAACACGCAAATAGATATCCCGGGAGAATAATCATGGGTGCTTTTAGTATCTGGCAGTGGCTCATCGTCCTCGTCATCATACTGCTTTTGTTTGGTGCTGGACGTATTTCGCCGCTGATGGGCGAGATGGCGAAAGGTCTCAAGGCTTTCCGAAAGGGACTGGCGGATGATCCGGACGAGCAAAAGCAAGCCGAAGACGGATCCAAAACGGTTGAGCACAAGGCTGAAGAGACGGTGGAAACTGTGAAGGAAACAGCCAACAAGAGCTGATCGCCATCGCTGACTGTAAAGAGCGCCCACATGCGGGCGCAGCCGTGAGGAATACACTTTAATGCTGCCATCATTCGGCTGGACCGAAATGTTGATGATTGCGATCGTTTTGATCGTGGTGATCGGACCGCGCGATGCGTTGTCGATGATGCGCAGTGTGTCTCAGAGTTTGAAGAGTTTCCGGCGCATGGCCGGCGACATGCAGCGGCAGTTCAATGAAGCGCTGGAAGATGCTGACCTCGGCGACATCAAGGATGTTGCCCAGGAGATGCGGGAGCTCGATCCTCGTCGGCAAATCAAGGATGCGCTCAAACCGCTTGAAGATACGCGCCGTGATCTGATCAACGATCTTGATCAGTTGGGTGATGACGTCGCTGAGAACGAACCACCGGCTAAAACCCGGAGCAAGGTGGACCGTTCGCTCGACGATGCCGGTGCCAAAATGCGCGAGGCGCAAGCCTCGATCAAACCAAAGGCCATCGTGTCCCTTGACGATGGGCCGCCCCAGACGGCACCGGCCAAAAAGCCAGCGCCGGCCAAAAAGCCTGCCGCGAAGAAGGCAACCACCCGCAAACCGGCCAGCGCGAAGGCCAACGGTCAAGCTGCGAAAACAACGGCAGCAAAGAAGCCTGCCGCGAAAAAACCAGCAACGAAAAAGCCAGCCGCCAGCACGGCGGCCCGTAAGCGCAAGCCTGCTGGCAAAGCCACCACGTCCGCCGCGACGGGAGACAAGGCGTGAGCAGCGTGTCCGACAAAGAAACGGAAAAAATGGATGCGACCGCTGCGCCGTTGCTCGTCCATTTGGCGGAATTGCGCAACCGGTTGATCTGGTGCGTTGTCGGCTTCCTGATCGGCTTTGTGATCTGCTATGCGTTTGCCACGCCAATCTTCAACTTTTTGGTTGAGCCCTATCAGGTGGCCGTGCGCTGGCTTGACCGTGATCCGGCTGCGACCGCCTTTATCTTTACAGCGCCGCAGGAATTCTTTTTCACCAGCATCAAGATTGGCGCGTTTGGCGGGTTGGTGCTCGCATTTCCGCTGATTGCTACCCAGCTTTATCTGTTCATCGCGCCGGGGCTTTATTCCAACGAGAAATCGGCCTTCTTTCCGTTCCTGATCGCCACGCCAATCCTGTTTTTTATCGGCGCCGCGCTGGTCTATTTCATGATCATCCCGATGGCGATGTGGTTCTTCCTGTCGATGGAGCAGCCGGGCGGCGACGGCGTTGTGAGCATTCAGAACCTGCCAAGGGTGTCGGAATATCTATCGCTGATCATGACGCTGATCTTTGCTTTTGGCCTGGTGTTCCAATTGCCGGTTGCCATTACGCTGTTGGCCAAGGCCGGCCTTTTGCGGGCTGAAACGCTGGCCAAGCGGCGCAAATACGCCATCGTGATTGCCTTTATCGCTGCGGCGATTTTAACGCCGCCCGATCCGGCCACCCAGTTCGGTTTGGCGGTGCCAACCATCCTTCTTTATGAATTGTCGATCTATCTGGCGCGCCGGGTGCAACCCGATCTGCCTGACCTTGATTTTGACGATGACGACGAGGATGAGGACGCCGACAAAGACGATCGTGAAGCCGCAAAGACTTGACCTTGCGGTCGCAAAACGCGATGGCACGGCTTTGACCAACCTGACCATTTCAAGGTGATGCCATGCTCGATATCCGCTGGATCCGCGAGAACCCCGCCGCGCTTGACAAGGCGCTGGAAAACCGTGGGGCCGAGCCGCAATCATCGGCCCTGATCGCGCTCGACGAAGAACGGCGCAATCATGTGACCAAGGTGCAGGAGGCCCAACAGAGGCGCAATGCGGCATCTAAAGAAATCGGTGCGGCCATGGGGCAGGGCGACACCGACAAGGCCGAAAGGCTGAAGGCGGAAGTCGGTGAGCTCAAAACCTTCCTGTCAGCGGCGGAAGAAACCGAGCGCGCACTGGATGAAAAACTGCGCGACGCGCTGGCGTCGATCCCCAATTTGCCGCTGGATGACGTGCCGGTCGGGGCGGACGAACTGAACAATGTCGAAGTGCGGCAGATCGGCGAGAAGCCGGCTGTTGACTTTGCGCCCAAGGAGCATTTCGATCTGGGCGAAGCGCTCGGCCAGATGGATTTTGAGACGGCCGCGAAACTCTCCGGTTCGCGCTTTGCGCTGTTGTCGGGCGGCCTGGCGCGGCTGGAGCGGGCGCTCGGCCAGTTCATGCTGGATGTGCATACCCGCGAGCATGGCTATACAGAGGTAAACCCGCCGCTTCTGGTGCGTGATGAAGCCATGTTCGGGACCGGGCAACTGCCGAAGTTCGGCGAGGATTCTTTCAAAACCAACACGGATCATTGGCTGATCGCCACGTCGGAGATTTCGCTGACCAACATCGTGGCACAGCACATTATCGACCATGATTACCTGCCGCGGCGCTATACGGCGCTGACGCCCTGTTTCCGCTCAGAAGCCGGGTCGGCGGGCCGTGACACGAAGGGCTATCTGCGCCAGCACCAGTTCTACAAGGTGGAGATGGTGTCGGTGACCGATGATGAAAGCAGCCTTGCCGAACTAGAGCGCATGACCAAATGCGCCGAGACGATCCTTGAACGGTTGGGCCTGCATTTTCGCACCATGGTGCTGTGCACCGGCGATATGGGTTTTGGCGCACGCAAGACCTATGACATCGAGGTTTGGCTGCCGGGGCAGGACAAATATCGCGAGATCTCTTCCTGTTCGGTGTGCGGTGATTTCCAGGCGCGGCGGATGAATGCGCGTTATCGCGTCAAGGACGAAAAGCAGCCACGTTTCGTCCATACGCTGAACGGGTCTGGCGTTGCCGTCGGGCGGGCGCTGATTGCGGTGATGGAAAACTATCAGAATGCGGATGGGTCGATCACCGTGCCGGAGGTATTGCGTCCCTACATGCATGGGGTGGATGTCATCGCGCCATAAACATTGTAGGCTCGGGACATGCGAATCCTTTTAACCAATGATGATGGCATCCACGCTGAAGGGCTGGCGGTGCTGGAGCGCATCGCGGCCCAATTGTCCGACGATATCTGGGTGGTGGCGCCGGAAACCGACCAATCAGGCCTCGCGCACTCGCTCACGCTGAATGACCCGCTGCGCCTGCGGCAGATCACCGACCGGCGCTATGCGTTGCGCGGCACGCCCACCGATTGCGTCATTATGGGCATGACCCATGTGATGCCGGAAAAACCCGATCTTGTGCTGTCGGGCGTCAATGCTGGGCACAATGTGGCCGACAGTGTGACCTATTCCGGCACCGTTGCCGGGGCGATGGAAGGGACAGTGCTTGGTGTGCGGTCGATCGCACTGTCACAAGCTTATAATTTTGAGGACCATAAAAGGCTGATCCCGTGGGAGACGGCGGAGACCCACGCGCCGGCGCTTTTGCGCAAGCTGGTGACCCTCGATATGGCGCCGGGCACGTTTTTGAACGTGAATTTTCCATTCTGTGCGCCCGATGATGTGGCCGGCACGGTGGCGACAGAACAGGGGCGCACCGATTTTGCCATGTATACCGAGGAACGGTTTGATGGGCGCGGTATGCCCTATTTCTGGTTGAAGTTTCGCGGCTCGATCCGCGATGAAGGCGAGAACAGCGATTTTGGCGCGTTGCAGAAAAAGCTGATATCAGTGACGCCGCTGACGCTCGACCTGACCGCGCGTAATGCACTGTCGATGGTTGGCTCGGCGCTGGAGGATATGGGATGAGTGTTGCGCGCATGGCAACAGCCCTCACACGGGCGGATCGGGAAGGTTTTGCCGGTTTTCTATTGCGTATGCGCGCGGCGGGCCTGACCAATAAGCCGCTGGAGACAGCGATTGAAAGCGTCATGCGGCGGGCTTTTGTTGATCCGATCTATCACAGTGCCGTTTGGGGCAGCCGCGTTATCCCGATTGATTGCGGCGAAGTCATAGAAGGGCTTGATCAACAGGCGATGATGATCGATCGGCTGGAACTGGGTGAAGAGCACCGGGTTTT
>JBCCRB010000073.1:0-9541 GCA_039208465.1 Pseudomonadota bacterium | reverse complement strand
GGCGCTATGACCGTGCTCCTGTCCTTTGATGGTCTGCGCAAGGAATATTTCGGCGTCCCGGCCGTCCAGGACCTGACGCTTGATATTCAGGCCGGCCATGTTGTTGGTGTGATCGGCGAAAACGGTGCGGGAAAGTCGACGCTGATGAACATGATCGGCGGCGTTGTGCAGCCGACCGCAGGCACGATGCATTGGCGCGGCGAGCCCTATGCGCCGCGCACGCCCGGCGATGCCACCAAGCGCGGTATTGCTTTCATTCATCAGGAGCTAAACCTTTTTACCAATTTGTCGATTGCGGAGAACATCTTCGTCGACGGCTTCCCCTCGCGGTTCGGCTTGGTTGATCGCGCTGCCATGCGGGCGTGCACAGCTGATTTGCTGCAGCAACTGGCGCTTGAGGTTTCGCCCGATACCGATGTCGATACGCTGGCGCCCGGTGAACGGCAGCTTGTCGAGATTGCCAAGGCTCTGCACCGCGACGCGGAATTGATCATCTTCGATGAACCGACGACGTCGCTGACACCGCGCGAGACCGCCCGGTTATTTGAGACCATTGAGCGCCTGAAAGCAGACGGCAAAACAATCCTCTACATCTCGCACATCCTTAATGATGTGAAACGGCTGAGCGATACTGTCGTGGTATTGCGTGATGGCCAATTGGTCGGGCAGGGGCCTGCCGAAGACTATCACGTGCCAAAAATGATCACGGCGATGATTGGCCGGGCGCTCGGCGGGCTCTACCCCGAGCGCACTTCAAAACCGGGCGAGACCGAGTTGTTCACCGCGCGTGGACTCACGCAGCCTGGCATTTTGGAAAATGTCTCTTTTGAAATCCGGACGGGTGAAATCCTGGGCCTCTTCGGGTTGATGGGGTCGGGGCGGTCGGAGATGGCGCGCATCGTGTTTGGCCTTGATCCGATCGAAAACGGCACGCTGATGCTCAACGGGCAGAGGTTGACCGGTGGTGTGCGTCAGCGCATTGCAAGCGGCGTAGCCTTTGTCACCGAAGACCGGCGCGCCGAGGGCCTTTTGATGGATGCGCCGATTGCCGACAATCTCAGCCTGGTCTCCATCGAGGAATTCGGACGAACGCCGGTTGGCTTGCTGAACGAGCCCTATCTTGCGCAGCGGACCGAACAGGTGCGCTCGGACATGTTCATCAAGGCAGGTGACATCACAACCCAGCCCGCGCGCGCTTTGTCGGGTGGCAACCAGCAGAAAGTGGTCATCGGAAAATGGCTGATGAAACACCCGGCCTTGTTCATCCTCGATGAGCCAACACGCGGGGTCGATGTTGGTGCAAAGTTTGAAATCTATGCCCTGGCTGACCGGTTGGCGGCCGCCGGAAGCGGCGTCCTGTTCATTTCCTCTGAACTCGAAGAACTGACCGGGATGTGCGACCGGATCCTCGTCATGAACCGCGGTGAGGTCATGGGTCAGTTTGACCGATCAGCGTTTTCGGATCGCGACATTCTCGCCATGGCGTTTGGAAAGCACGATGCCGATCAGGAGGAGCCAATATGACCGACACCGCAAGAGAGCGTGCCACGGCACTGTTGGCCCGTCACGGCACATTGCTGTTGTTCCTGCTCATCCTCTTCATCTTCGGAACACAGGCGCCCGCGTTCATTGGGCCGGAAAACCTTGGCAACATCATCAAGCAGGCGTCATTCATCGGCATCGCGGCCGTCGGCATGGTTTTTGTGCTGTTGACCGCTGGCATCGATCTTTCAGTCGGGTCTGTCATGTATCTGGGGCCGCTAATCGCTGGCTTTGCCATGCGCGACTTCGGTGTCGGCGTTGTCGGTGGCCTGATGGTCGCCGTAGCGGCCGGTGCGGTGATGGGGGCCATCAACGCCTTTTTCATCGTCGTTTTGAAGATCGTGCCCTTTATCGTCACGCTCTCAACGTTGTTCTTCTTTCGCGGGTTTGGCGCTTACCTCACCAGTTCCAGGCAGTTTGACTTCCCCGAAGAAATTCGGGCGTTCGGATTGTCGTCGGTGCTCGGTGTTCCAACACCAATTCTCTTTTTCGCCGCCGTGGCGCTTAGTGCGCACATCATTCTGTCTCGAACAGCTTTCGGCCGACAGGTCTACGCCATCGGCAATGACGAAGCCGCAGCCGCCAAGGCTGGCATCCGCGTTGGCCGGGTCAAGGCCGGTGTCTACATCATCTGTTCCTCAATGGCCGCGCTATCGGGTTTCGTTCTGATCGCGCAGATCGGTCGCATTGATGCGGGCTTTGGTGAAGGCCGTGAGTTTGACGTAATTGCAGCTGCAGTGCTTGGGGGCGCCAGCTTGTTTGGCGGCATAGGCACCGCGTTCAGCGCCGTCATCGGCGCGACAATGATCCAGGCGGTCAAAACCGGCCTCGTGTTCACCGGGATCAATCTCTATCTGCAGCCAATGCTGCAGGGATTGATCATCTTTGCCGCTGTATTCCTCGATTCACTGCGGGTCTCACGGTTGGAGATGCTCCGACGTCGCTTCATCCGACCACGTTAGGTGCGTGGCGCAATCGGGGTATCGTTTCATCATCAAACTGGTATAATGAGTTGATCAAAATAGCAGTTAGGTCTTCTAGGAGGAGAAAGGAAGGGGAGGATATGTCTTACAACAAACCAGTTCGCCGGGGCCTTGCCGCCGGTATCGCAGCCGCCATGGCGTTATGGCCGGCGGCGGCAGGCGCACAAAGTGCCGCCGACATAGCGGTGGAAGCGGCCAAGGAGTATTCCGGCATCACGCTCAACGTGCTTTACGAAGCCGGCCTGCAACCGCTGGATCCCAAGAATTTCACCGGCCCGCTTTGGGAGGAGCTGACCGGGATCAAAATCAACGTGATCGAAGCGCCGGTCGACCAGATGTTTACCCGAACCATGCAAGCGCATCTGGCCGATAGCGGCGCCTATGATGTATTGAATGTCATTCCCAACCAGATGCCTGACCTTGCGCTTGCGGGCGCGCTGGAGCCGCTGGACGCCTATGTCGAAAAGTTCGGTTTCTCTGCCGAATTGGACATGATTGCACCCGTCTATCGTGACAACCAGATGCGCGTCGAAGGCACAATCTATGGCTTGCCTGACGATGGCGATGTCCTGATCCTCTACTATCGCCGCGACCTTTTCGAAGATCCGGAAAACCAGGCCGAGTTTATGGACAAGCATGGCTATGCACTTGCACCACCCACAAACTGGGAGCAGTTTTCGGATATCGGTCAATTCATAACCGACAAATATGCGCCAGAGATCTACGGTGCGGGCATGCTGCGCCAGCCCGGCAACGCACAATATTTGTTTCAGGAACGGTTCCGCGTTGAAGGCGGCAAGTTCTTCGACGAACAAACCATGAAAGCGACGATAAACTCCGATGTTGGTGTCGCGGTATTTCAGGCCATGCTGGCCGAAAATGACTTCATGCCGCCCGGTGTCGAACAATGGGGCTTCATCGAGGCCTTTAACGCATTCCTGGCCGGCGACATTGCCATGACCATTTCCTGGCCACCGGTCGGGCGATGGGCTGCCGGTTATGGCCGCGGGACCGAAGCATTGAACTGGATCCCCGAAACCACGGTAGCCGACACCATCGGCTATGCGTTGCCGCCTGGCGGACGGCCGGAGCTGGCCGTGGGCTATTCGCTGTCGGTGGCCTCGGGCTCAAGAAACAAGGAGGCCGCCTATTTGTTTGCGCAATGGATGAATTCCGAGGAAATCAGTTTGCAGCGGGTGCAATTGCCCTATGCGCTGCGTGATCCGTTCCGCACGAGCCATTTTGAAAGCGAAGAGTATCGTAGCCGTTGGCCCAATGCCGGCGACTATCTTGATACGCTCAAGGCGGGCGCCGAAACCGGATTGCTCGATTTGTCGCTGATCCAGACTGACCGCTACGAGGAGGGGATTCGCCAGGCCTTGAGCCGGTTGTGGGGCGGCGAAGACCCGCAAACCATCCTCGATGATCTGGCGGCACAGTGGGATGAGTTGACCGAGCGTATTGGCGTCGACAAACAAAAACGTGCTTATCTTGATTGGTCAAACAAACCCAACGCCTACCCCAACTAAACCCTAATCCCGGGCCGGCTTCTCGCCGGTCCGGTTCGCTGAACGGTTTTCATGACTGCACGCGTAAACGAGCTGGCCGACAATACGACGGTGCTGAAATATGCACTCGTCGCGCCGGCGGTTTTTGTGATCCTGCTGATTGGCCTTTACCCGTTCGTACAATTGGCGCTGACCAGCGTGCAGAACGTAACGATGTTCGGCGCCGACAACAGCTTTCATGGCGCCGTTCATTATGAACGCCTTTTGGGCGATGAGCGGCTCTGGTCCGCCCTGTGGAACACGATCTGGTTTACCGCAGTCGCGCTGCCGATCGAGCTTGTGCTTGGTTATCTCCTGGCATTGCTGTTTCTTCAACCATTGCCGCTGAGGCGAACGCTGATCGCGATAATCCTTTTGCCGACGGTCATCTCCCCGATTGTCGCCGGCGCGACATGGCGCCTGATGCTTGATCAGCGGTTTGGTCCGGTCAATCAGTTGATTGGCTGGATTATCGGCCGCGACGTGGAGATTCTCTGGACCATCAACCCTTCGCTTGTTTGGCCCGCGGTTCTGGTCGCTGAAGTCTGGCAATGGACACCCTTTATGTTCCTGATCCTGCTGGCTGCTCTGTCGAATGTCGATCGCGAACAGCTTGAGGCTGCAGAAGTCGACGGTGCCGGCGCCTGGACGGTCTTTCGCAAGGTCGTACTGCCGGCCATCATGCCGGTCGTGGTCATCGCGGTTCTGATCCGCGGGCTGGATCTGTTCCGTGTTTTTGACGTGATATGGACCATGACTCAGGGTGGGCCGGGCACCCGGACCGAAACAATTTCGATCTATGCCTACCAGATGGCCTTTCGCGAGTTTGAAATCAGCTATTCGGCAGCGATCGCTTTCTTGGTCATCGTGTTGTTGACGATCGCTGTTCTGGTCGCCTTGCGCCGCGTGGAGATTGCACGATGAGGCGCTGGGAAAATGGCTGGCGGTTGGCTTTGCGGCTGGTCCTGGCGCTGGTGGCCGTCGGGTTCTTTGCCTTTCCAATTTATTGGCTGGCGGCAATTTCGATCAAATCACCGGAAGAGATTTTTGCCTATCCGCCGGTCTGGATTCCTTCCGGTATCAACCTGTCGGGCTATGTCGCATTGTTCCGCAATGGCGATGTTTGGGCAGTTTGGAACAGCCTTGTTACCGCGAGTGTTAGCACGGTCTTGGCCATGATCCTGGGCACGCTGGCGGCATATGGTATCGTGCGCTATCGGCCCGGCGGCGAGAATTTGACGATATGGATCATCTCGCAAAGGATGATACCGCCGATTTGCGTGGCTTTTCCAATTTTCCTTTTGTTTGTGTCGCTTGGGCTCGTGGATACATTTGTCGGATTGATCGTACTCTATACGGCCTTCAACCTGCCTTATGTTATCTGGATGATGCGCGGCTATATCCAGGACATCCCGCCAGAGCTTGAACAAAGCGCGCTCGTTGATGGCCTGTCGCGCTGGGCCGTGATTACAAAGGTCGTCATTCCGATGGCGCGCGGCGGCTTTTTCGCAACCGCAGTTTTTACATTCATTTTTGCCTGGAACGATTTCCTCTTTGCCCTTGTGCTCACACGCTCGGAGGTTGTCACCTATCCGGTTCAGGTGACCGGATATTTTGGATCGCAATCAACATTCTGGTCGCAAATAGGCGCGATGAGCATGCTGGGCGTTCTGCCGATGATGCTGGTCGTCGCCACCATGCAGCGGTTTATCGTCCGGGGCATGTCGATGGGCGCGGTTAAGGGATAAGGGGGCGAGGGTGGCTGATCTCCAACTGGTCAATATCGACAAGCACTATGGCGCCGTCCATGCGGTGCGTGATGTGTCGCTGAAAGTCGAAAGCGGCGCCTTTGTTGTGCTGGTCGGTCCGTCGGGTTGCGGCAAGAGCACGCTTTTACGCGCCATCGCAGGACTTGAAGACATCACGTCAGGCGACATTATAATCGACGGCCGCAACGTTACCCGCCTTGCGCCACGGGCAAGAAACGTCGCCATGGTTTTTCAGAGCTATGCGCTTTATCCCTATCTGACGGTCTTTGAGAACATTGCATTCGGATTAAGAGCGCGCGGCGAAACCGAGGCGGCGATCAGGGACCGGGTCAATTGGGCTGCCGACACGCTTTCGATTACAGACTATCTCAACCGCCATCCCAGAGAACTATCGGGCGGCCAGCGCCAACGCGTTGCCATTGGCCGGGCCATCGTGCGTGAAGCCGATGTTTATCTTTTTGACGAGCCGCTTTCCAATCTTGATGCCAAGCTGCGCGATGGAATGCGCGAGGAACTTAAACGCCTGCATGCAAGGCTCGGACGCACCTTTGTCTATGTGACGCACGACCAAGTGGAAGCTATGACGCTTGCCGACCGCATCATATTGCTTCGAGATGGGGTTATTGAGCAGGACGGGACGCCATTGGATCTCTTCGAAAGACCTGAAACCCGCTTCGTTGCAGGCTTTCTCGGCTCGCCTCCGATGAACATGCTTGATGTAACCGTTGAACAGGCAGACGGCATTGTGCGGTTGGAAGATGGCCAAATGCTGCCGACGGACGGTTTGGGTATCCCAAAAGAAACCGGGCATTACACATGGGGCATTCGGCCTGAACAAATGCGCCTTGCCCAGAAAGGCGAGCCGCACATCAAGGTTGCCGTGGATGTGGTTCAGCCCACCGGAAGCAAGCTACTGGCCACGACGATTGCTGGCCGGCAGAAGCTGACCGTTGAACTCGATGCCCATAGTGGTGTTGATGCCGGGCAAACGATCACGCTAGCCGTGTCAACCACGCGAACGGTCTTCTTTGATAGCGATGGGCGTCGCGTCTAGCGACCGAACCGGTTGGCTTAAGCAACGGTCAGGCCGGTTCGAAGCACTGAAACTCAAGACTGTTCCGGGAAGATATCCGCTCCGATTTGTTAAACGCAGTGGTCGTTGGCGTGCGGAGTTTGTCGGATGGAGGTTGCTAGAAAACGGTTGCCGGACGGTCGTGTAAGACTGATTGATGAACGGTTCTGCCACTATACCGCCATTGTGATCAATTTCGTCCATACTACCCCGATAACAATCCCTGGGTGATACCCGAACGTGAGTACGATGACAGCTAAGGGCCGCTAGGGCTCGCAGTCGCGGAAAGCTTTTTTGTGTATTCTGGAATCGGCCAGCAAGCCTGGTCATTGGCTGCGTCTAGATGGAATGATGGCAAGACTTTTTCCGCTACTGGCGCACGAAATAGGGTTCGAGGTAGCCCAGATCGTTTAGGCAGCCTTGCGCCCTAGCGCGACCTCAATCCGTCGTGCCGAATGGCGTACTTCGTTCGAGAGCGTTTCAATTTGCGCGCGTGCGCGCGTTTCAGGAAGCACGATCGAGATAGTCGCCGCACAGGCGCCGCTCTCATCACAGATGGGCGCAGCAATGCAGGCGACGGCAAACTCGGACGCACTCATCTGTAGGGCAAGCCGATCGTTAAATTCCCGTCCGGCCATGTCGGCTAGTTGAACCGGATCGGTTTCGGCTTGTCCGGTTGTTGACGGTTTCGCTGTTTCGCTGAAGATCCGCAGACGTTCTGCCTCCTCAAGGTGACCGAGCAGCAGCCGGCCTGACGCGGTCCAGTTGAGTGGTACGCGGGTCCCTACATCAGATGCGACATTGAAATGGCCTTCGCCACGCGCCATCCCAATGACGGTCATCATATCCTCGTCCCGCGCACAAATCTGAATTGTCTCTCCCAAACGCTCTGCGAGCAGTTCCATTTCGCGTTTGGCTTCTCGAAATATGTCCATCCGTGATCGGTAGGTTAACCCGTATCGCATCAGGCGTGGGCCAAGCCAAACCGCGTTTTCGCCGACACGGGTCAACATTGAGCGTTCAACCAGTTCATCGACGATCTTGTATATTGTAGAGGCCGGCGCGCCGGTTTTCTGCCCCAGATCGTAGGTACTCATGGGCTGCTGGCGCTCCGTCAGTACATCCAGAATTTGCAATGTACGATCGATCGCCCCAACCCTTTTGCGCGCCTCTGTCATGAGCCTCTCCGTTAACGTGCGACGGTTTCTATAATTATGGAAGTTCGAGCGCAAGTAGAACCTGCGCCTCAAAAAACCGCTTTGATCACGCGGAACTTTTGATTTCGATTGCCTGTCACTGTCGTCCTTGACTCACAAGTTGAAAACATATTAATTTCGTAATTGCGAAATATATTCCATAATTAAGGAGGTCGTGAATGTCGATTTCACGCAAATGGATGGCTTCGACGGCGGCGATCGTCATTGGGCTTTCCAGCTATTCAGTACCCGCTTGGGCAGATAACACCATCGATGTTGCTATTATCGGTGAAGCGGACACCTTCGATCCGATGCTTTCGACCAAAGACATCGTCTCGATTGTCACGCAGCATTTCGTCGAAACACTCTATACATTCGATAGCAATTGGAACGTTGCACCGCTGCTTGCTGTGGATCTGCCTGAAATCTCGGACGATGGAAAAGTCTATAGGATCGCGCTGCGCCAAGGCATCACTTTCCATGATGGCTCTTCGATGGATTCAGCCGACGTGGTTGCGTCCCTTAAGCGGTGGACCGAGATGGCTTCACGCGGCAAAGGCGTCGCTGACCGGATCGAGGCAATCGAGCCTGTCGACGCCAATACGGTGGAAATCCGGATGAATGAACCCTATTCACCACTACTCTCGCTGCTGGCATTCTCCAACTCCGCAGCAGCAATTTATCCTGAAGAAGTTTTGGGCGAAACTTTGAGCGCTGTTATAGGCACCGGACCGTACAAGATCATTGAACACGTTCCTGATCAGTACCTGCAGCTTGGCAAGTTCGAGGACTATCAATCCCGCGATGAGGACCCCAACGGACCGGCTGGCGGGCGCCTACAGCTGGCCGATGAAATCCGATTTATTCCAGTACCGGACCCCAACACGAGGGTCGAAGGCTTGCTATCGGGTCAGTTCGATTTCGCTGATGGCCTTCCTGCTGAATCGTTCCGGCGGATCAATGACAGCGAAGCTGCTGAGCCAGTACTTTTGCGTCCCTTCGGTTGGCCGATTTTTGCCATCAATCACAAGGATGGCCTCTTAACAGACCTGAACAAGCGCAAGGCATTGCAAGCTGCGCTGCCACACGACGACATGATGTTTGCAGCTTTTGGCGATGATAATTTCTTTGTTGTCGACGCACCCATGTACCCTGAGGGTTGGGTCTGGCGAAACGATGCCGGCACAGAACTCTACAACCAGAACGACCAGGCCAAGGCAGCCGAATTACTGGAAGCAGCGGGATATGACGGTACACCGCTGCGTATCTTGACCTCTCGCCAATTCGACTTCCATTTCAAAATGGCCGAGGTGGCCAAAGTGGCGCTCGAAGCGTCAGGTTTCACAGTCCAGATGGATGTTGTCGATTGGGCAACGCTTGGTCAACGCCGCAACGATCCAGCATTGTGGGACATCTACATCACCCACTCGCC
>JBCCRB010000072.1:0-9675 GCA_039208465.1 Pseudomonadota bacterium | reverse complement strand
TCTCGATTGCGGCTTTCGCATTGTCCAATGAGACATCGGTGAGAATGACGCTGTAGCCGGCCGCCGCGGAAACCTGCGCGATCCCGGCGCCCATCTGTCCGGCGCCGATCACGCCAATGGTCTTGATGTCAAATGCCATGTTCCCGGTCCCGCATGTGAAGTTTTATGCAAATGTGCCAATTGTGCACTGCAATGTAAATCCGCCGCATAATGGACATTCGTCCAAGGTTGGCATGCCGCTATTCGATGAACGTCACTTCCACGCCGCGCCGCACCAGGCGGGCCAGTTCCAGCGCATCCCAATTGGTCAAGCGCACACAGCCGACGCTGGCCGTGATGCCGATCTGTGATGGTTCGGGCGTGCCATGAATGCCGTAGGTGCGCTTGGACAGGCCGATCCAGGCATTGCCGACCGGGCTGTTGGCCCCGGCAGGCAGGCGCACCAGCCCTTTTGACAGACCGGGCTGGGCAGAGCCATTTGGATCATAGGTATATTGCGGGTTCTGCGCCTTGTTGCGCACCGTGTGGGTGCCAGAAGGCGAAGGTGTATTTTGCGAGCCGATCGAGGCCGGGTAGGCGGCGATCAAGCTGCCATCTTCGGCAAAAGCCCGGACTTGGAGCCGGGCCTTGTCGGCCTCGATGCGGGCAACGCGGATTTGCAGGTCACGCCCCACATTGGCAACGCGGATGGTGGTGCCGGCGGTTTCAAAATCGGCCTCGGGGTTAAGCGCTTTGAGATAGTCCTCGTCCATGTGAAACCGTTCGGCCAGCATTTCGGGCACGTGACGAAACCCGATATGGCTCAGCTCTGCCTGATCGACATAGAGTTCGGGAATGATCGGCGTGAACGGGCCACGCACATCATCGGCGGTGATCTCGTAGTCGATAAAGAAATCGGTCGTGCTGGCGCGGATCAGACCAACCATGAGGCGATCGTCCGGACGCGCCTGGTTGTGGGTTTGCAATGCAAGGCGCAACCGCGCGCTTTCGCGGCCATCGATGACGCCCGGCGAAAAACCGCGCCGATCCAGCATGATCTGGATTTGCGCAATGGCATCGGAGGGGGGCGCGCTTTGCGGCTGCGGGGTGCTTTTCAACGGTGGCTGATAGGCCTGGCTGCCGCCAACGACCAATTCATCAAATTCATCTGATGTGAGCGGCACTGCCGAAGCCTGTCCGATTGTCAGACATAAAAGTGCGTAGGCAAGGCAGGTGATCGGCGGCATTTTCATTGTCTGGTCGCTATGGCATCGGGTCCGATGATCCGCAAGCCAACTGTTAACGCACACGACAATTTGTAGTTGCATCGTTCACCATTACGTCAGCCTTTTCCCGTTAAAGTGGGGTTTGGTTGTGCAAGGGTTTCGGGCGATAGGCATGTTCGGGCTGAGAACATTGAAGCGATTTATTGCCAACCGCCGAGGCGGCTTTGCGCTGCAGGCGGGGGTGATTTCGCCTTTCCTCCTGATGGCGACGGCTGGCGGTATCGACTATTACGCGTTCGCCAATCACAAGGCACATTTGCAAGAAACCGCCGATGCTGCTGCGTTGTCGGCGGTGCGTGAAGCGGTTGTCGAAGGCTGGTCGCCCGGCATTGCGCAGGCGATTGCCGATGCGGTGATCGCCAGCAATTATGGCGGCGATGATCGGGTGGGTAAAACCACCTACAAGGCGAAAGCCTTTCCCGACGAGAACAACCGATCGGTGCGCATTGTGTTGTCGCAGGATCATTTTCCATACTTTTCAGCCCGGTTTTTTCCGTCTCCCCAGTTAAGCGTTACAGCCACGGCAACGTCGGCGAGCAGTGATAATATATGCGTCATCGCGTTGGAGGGTAAAAAAGACCGGGCCTTGTCGCTCAAGACACAGTCGCGGCTGACGGCGCCGACCTGCGCGGTTTATTCAAACTCGACCCATTTCTTTGGCGTGGAGGCTGTCGGCAGCGCAAAGCTGCAAGCACCGCTGATTTGTTCCGGCGGTGGCATGAAAGGGCCAACCAGCAATTTTGTCGGCAATGCATCGACCAATTGTCCGGCGGTGGATGATCCGCTTATCGGTCGCCCGCAGCCCAGTGTTGGCGGTTGTACCTACAATAACCGCACAATTACCAATCAGGCGGTGACGCTCGATCCCGGTGTCTTTTGTGGCGGGCTCACGGTTTCGGGTTCGTCCGATGTAACCTTCAAGCCGGGTATTTACATCATGAAGGACGGCCCGTTTATTGCGGAAATGACCGCGAAAGTGCATGGCAGCGATGTCGGCTTCTTTTTCACCGGCACTGGCGCCGGTCTGCAGTTTCTCGATCAGGCCGATATTGATTTTGAAGGCCCCAAAGCCGGGGCAATGGCGGGTATGTTGTTCTTCCAGGACCGCAATGGCGGCGCGGAGGACTTTGTCATTGAATCCAGCAATGCACGCAACATGGTCGGCGTTGTCTATCTGCCGAAGTCGGCGCTGAAGGTAAATTCCAATGCGCCGGTGTCGCAGGAATCGGCCTATACCGCCTTTATCGTACGCACCTTGCGGCTTGGGTCCGGCCCCAACCTTGTGCTCAACACGGCCTACGGGTCGACCGATGTGCCCGTGCCCGCAGCGCTTTCCGGTGGAGCCGGGGACATCAGGCTGACAAACTGATCTTCAAATCAGGCCCAGTTCGGCCTTGCGTTTCTTGGTCAGCCCTTTCGCCACCAGGCTGTGGCTCATGCGGATATAGTCTTTCAGATCATCGTCGCTCATGGTTGTGGCGTCGGTGCGCTGAATCCATTTCATGCCGCGCGAGGCCAGATAGGGGGCCGGGCGGCAGCCGGCCTGCTCCTTCAATATGTCGAAGGCAAGCGGTGTTGTCTTGAAGGTGACAAAGGGGTCCGTGCTCGCGCTCCAGCCGCCAATGGCAAACACTTTGCCGCCGACTTTCCACACATCGGCGCCGCCCCATTGCACCACGTGGGTGGTGGCGGGCAGGGCGGCACAAAAATTATTGTATTCATCGCGATTCATGCTGTGATGATACATCAAAAAAGCGGGGTGACTGATAAATGTCTGATCCATGTGAGGAAGCAAAAGCCGGTTTGCGCAATGCGTCGGATGTGCGCGTGCAGGTTCAATGGGAGTTGCGCGAAGAAACCAAGCTTATGGAGGAATACAAGGCCGACATGGAAGGGGCTGCGAGCGAAAAAGACCGAGCGGTATATGCCGCCCAGATGGCCGCTGACAAAAAACAGTCTGCTGCTGAAAAGCTTAAATGGAAAAAAGAAGTGCTGGCTGATGACCCCAATGACAGTTGGAAAAAGGCCGACGTGCGGGAAGCCAAGGCGGAACTCTCGTCAGCGACGAAAGCCCTGCAGAGCGCACGGTCGCGCGCCCAGGACGCCAAGACCACGCATACGCATTTCAAGCGCAAATATGAGAATAAGAGCGCGTATGTGAAGGAAAAGAAAAACTATTGGAACCGGTTGTCACGCTCCATAAAAAGCTGGGAAAGCAAGGTCGAACGCAATTGCAAATAGAAAAGGGCGAACCAAACGGTTCGCCCTTTCTCGTATTGGACTAAGCCGCTGCTTTATCGTCGTTTGAGGCGGCAAGCCGCGGCTTGAAATTGAGCCGGTCCGAGCCGGCGATCACCTTGACCGCAGCGCCATCGGGCACTTCTCCGCCAAGAATAAGCTCAGCTAACGGATCCTGCAGATCGCGCTGGATGACACGCTTTAAGGGACGCGCGCCATAGGCGGGATCATAGCCCTTGTTGGCGAGCCATTCATAGGCTTCGTCTTCCAGCTCAAGCGTGATCTTGCGATCCGCCAGGAGCTTTTCGAGGCGGTGCAGTTGGATGTGGACGATCTGGCCCATATCCTCTCGCCGCAGGCGATGGAACAGAATGGTCTCATCAACGCGGTTTAAAAATTCCGGCCGGAAGGCCGCCCTGACAGCATCCATGACCAGACCGCGTGCGCTGTCGACATCTTCATCATCGGCCAGATTGACGAGGAATTCCGCGCCCAAATTCGATGTCATGATGATCAGCGTGTTCTTGAAATCGACGGTGCGGCCCTGACCGTCGGTCAGCCGGCCATCATCGAGCACCTGTAACAGCACGTTGAAGACATCCGGGTGGGCTTTTTCGATCTCATCGAACAGCACAACCTGATAAGGACGCCGGCGGACCGCTTCGGTCAGCGCACCGCCTTCATCATAGCCAACATAGCCGGGCGGCGCACCGATCAGGCGTGAGACGGCGTGCTTTTCCATGAATTCCGACATGTCGATGCGGACCATGGCCTGGTCGTCATCGAACAGGAACTCGGCCAATGCCTTGGTCAGCTCAGTTTTACCAACGCCGGTCGGGCCGAGGAAGATGAACGAACCGATCGGGCGGTTGGAATCCTGCAGGCCGGCGCGGGCACGGCGCACGGCGCGGCTGACAGCTTGGACTGCTTCGCCCTGGCCGACAACGCGTTTGGCCAGTTCGTCTTCCATGCGCAAAAGCTTTTCGCGTTCGCCCTCGAGCATCTTATCGGTCGGGATACCGGTCCAGCGCGAGACGATGTGGGCCACATGTTCCGGCGTCACTGTTTCTTCCAGCAGGCCGCCGGCTGCGCTGTCGCCGCTGGCTTCGGCCTCTTCAAGCTTCTTTTCCAGATCCGGAATCTTGCCATAGGCCAATTCCCCGGCCTTCTGGAATTCGCCGGTGCGCTGGGCGTTCGCCAGTTCATTACGCGCCTCATCCAATTCGCGTTTCAGATCGGCGGCGGTGCCCAGCTTTTCCTTTTCGGCCTGCCAGGCGGCGGTGATCGCAGATGATTTTTCCTCCAGATCGGCGAGTTCTTTTTCAAGCGTTTTCAGCCGGTCTTTCGACGCATCATCCTTTTCGACCTTCAACGCTTCGCGCTCGATTTTCAGCTGGATGATCCGTCGGTCAATTTCATCCAATTCTTCAGGCTTGGAATCCACCTGCATGCGCAGGCGCGAGGCGGCCTCGTCGACAAGGTCAATCGCCTTGTCCGGCAAAAAGCGGTCTGTGATGTAGCGGTTGGAAAGGGTTGCGGCAGCAACGAGCGCTGAGTCTGCGACGCGCACCTTGTGGTGCTGCTCATATTTTTCCTTCAAGCCGCGCAGGATCGAGACCGTGTCCTCGACGTCGGGCTCGTTGACGAACACGGGCTGGAAGCGCCGCGCGAGCGCTGCGTCCTTTTCCACATGCTTTCGATATTCATCGAGCGTTGTGGCGCCGACGCAGTGCAGTTCACCGCGCGCAAGGGCGGGCTTTAACAGGTTCGAGGCATCCATGGCGCCATCGGCTTTGCCGGCGCCGACAAGCGTGTGCATCTCATCGATGAACAGGATGATCCCGCCGGCCTCGGCCTCAACCTCGGCTAGAACGGCTTTCAGCCGCTCTTCAAACTCGCCGCGATATTTCGCGCCGGCAATCAGCGCGCCCATGTCGAGGGCCATCAGTTTTTTATCACGCAGGCTCTCGGGCACATCGCCATTGACGATGCGCAGGGCGAGGCCCTCGGCGATTGCGGTTTTGCCGACGCCGGGTTCGCCGATCAGCACCGGGTTGTTTTTGGTGCGCCGGGACAGGATCTGAATGGCGCGGCGAATTTCCTCATCGCGCCCGATCACCGGATCAAGCCGACCTTCGGCGGCGTCCTCGGTCAGATCGCGGGCATATTTTTTCAGCGCATCATAGGCCTGTTCGGCCGAGGCGCTGTCGGCAGTGCGGCCCTTGCGCACTTCGTTGATGACTTCGTTAAGCGCCTTGGGCGTGACGCCCGCGCTTTTTAAAATGCCGGCGGTTTTGGCTGATTTTTCCATTGCCAGGGCGAGCAGCAATCGCTCGACGCTGACAAAGCTGTCGCCAGCCTTCTTGGCGATTTCTTCGGCAGTGTTAAAAACCTTGGCAAGCGGTGCGGCGAGATAAAGCTGCCCATTGCCGCCCTCAACCTTCGGCATTGCTTTCAAGGCTGCGGCAACGCCCAAACGTGCAGCCTTGGCATCGCCACCGGCGCGTTCGATCAGCGAGGCGGCCAAGCCTTCGGCATCATCGATCAAGACTTTCAGGATGTGTTCGGGTGCAAATTGCTGGTGGCTTTCCCCCAGCGCATAGGTCTGCGCGCTTTGAATAAAACCGCGCACGCGGTCGGTGTATTTGTCCAAATTCATAGCCTGTCTCCAATCGGCTTTTGTCCCTGTTGCGGCGACAAAAAGTTTAAGATCGTGGACGGAAGCCCGTAAGCGGCACTTCCTTTATCAGGCATATGGGCATTGGTCGGCCGGCTTAAAAGGGTTGCTACTCGGCGGCAACAGGCTGTTCGGCCGGGGTTTGACCCTCATCATTGTTGGCAGCATCTTCGCCGCCGGCGTCATCCTCGGATGCGTCGGGTTTTTTGCGGCGTGGCCGGCGCGGTTTCTTGGTGACCGGCTGTTCGGCTTCCTCAGCGGCGACTTCGGCCGGGGTGCCTTCGATTTCAGGCTGTGGTCCGTCAGCGTCTACTTTCGGGCTGTCCTGTTTCTGGTCGTTGCGGTCGGCGGTGGCGTCATTGTCGTCGCCGTCCGAATTCTCGTCATTGTCGGATTCCTTCGGCTTTTCCGGTTGAGCGGCCAGAATGATCCGGTTGTAGTGTTCGGCGTGCTGCAGATAGTTTTCAGCCATCACACGGTCGCCAGCTGATTGCGCATCGCGGGCCAGGGCGGCGTATTTGTCCGCGATCACCTGGGCGTTGCCGCGGATCTTTACGTCCGGTCCGTTGCTCTCATAAGAGCGCTGCAGCGGATTTTGGTTACGCCTGTTGTTGCCGCCGCGATTGCGCGAACGTCGTCCGTGGTTTTGTGGTCTCATATTTCGCCCGTGTTGTTCTCGGTCGTCTGTGCGGCCAAAGCCGCGTTGGTGATTAAAATTGTCGCTTTGCGTCCATCGCGATTACAACAAATCTAGCCGGTTCAAACCCCATGCCCGCGCATATTTCAGCGGTCCGCTGATCGTGAGTACCGACAACCTCTTTCGGGATTTGCAGCTTGGTAATCGCACCAATCTTGCAAAATGGTTAGCGCCCTGATTTGCGTTTGCCAAGCGTTTTCGCGCAAATATCATGAATATTTTATCATGGTTTGAATAGGATGGCGCGATCCAAGCCTGCGAAATCCTTTGCTATGTTTTGCGTTCTGAACCCGGCAGCTTCGAAAATTGCCCGTACCGACGCTGCCTGATCAAAGCCGACTTCGACCACAACCATGCCGTTTGCTTTTAAAAAACCCATCGCGCGCGAGGCGATAACGGCATAGGCGTTGAGCCCGTCGACCCCCCCATCAAGCGCCAGATGTGGATCGAAGTCGCGAACATCGCGCGCCAATCCGGCAATTGCATGGCGGGCAATATAGGGCGGGTTTGAGATGATGACGTCAAACTTGCCCGAGACATCTTCAAACCAGTTCGATTGCACGGTGCCGAAGCGACCGGCCAGGCCGAGCACGCGCGCATTTTTACGGGCGACCTGAAGGGCCGGTTCGGAAATGTCGACGCCGATCGCTGTCGCATCGGGCGACAGGGTCAGCAGGGTGAGCGCCAGAATGCCGGTGCCGGTGCCAAGATCCAGGATTCGACAATGGCCGGTGTTGCGGGCGATCTCCTCCACATGCGGTCCGGCAAGATCGATCAGGGTTTCGCTGTCCGGGCGCGGCACCAACGTGTCCGGTGAGATCGAAAAGGGGATGCCGTAAAATTCCCGCTGCCCGATGATCCGGTGTACCGGCTCGCCTTTCAAGCGGCGGGCAAGGGCAGCGTTGAACGCGTTGACGCGAGCAAAATTGATCGGCGTCATCGGATCGGTCAGGCGCACCAACGCCGATACGCCGGCTAAATGCTCCAGCAAAATATTGGTGTCGAGTTCCGGGGTTTCAAACCCTTCATCGCGCAGTGCCTTGACCGCATCGGTATATAAATCATGGGCGGTCAGCGATTTAGGTTGTGAGCGCGGATCATCCATCGTCTTGGCCCGTCAGTAACCGTGTCTGGAAGTCTTTGATCAATGCATCGACAAATTCGTCGAGTTCACCTTCAATGACGCGGTCCAACTTGTAAAGTGTCAGATTGATGCGGTGATCGGTGACCCGCCCCTGCGGAAAATTATAGGTGCGGATGCGCTCGGAGCGATCGCCGGAGCCGACCTGTAATTTGCGCGCTTCGGACCGTTCATCGGCAGCCTTTTGGCGTTCCTGATCAAACAGCCTTGCGCGCAGGATTTCCATGGCGCGTGCCTTGTTGCGGTGCTGCGATTTTTCCGCCTGCACGACGACAATGCCGGACGGGATATGGGTGATGCGCACGGCGCTATCGGTGGTGTTGACGTGCTGGCCGCCGGCGCCCGATGCGCGCATGGTGTCGATGCGGATGTCCTCGTTTTTGATCTCGACATCGACCTCATTGGCCTGCGGCAGAACTGCGACGGTTGCGGCCGATGTGTGGATGCGGCCGCCGGCCTCGGTTTCGGGCACGCGCTGCACACGGTGGACGCCGCTTTCAAATTTCAATTTCGCAAAGGCGCCCTTGCCGGTGACGGCAGCGATAATCTCTTTGTAGCCGCCGGCGTCGCCATCAGCGGCTGACACGATTTCAACCTTCCAGCCCTGGGCGGCGCTGTAGCGCTCATACATGCGGAACAGATCGCCGGCGAACAAAGCTGCTTCCAGGCCTCCGGTGCCAGCACGGATTTCCAGGATGACGTCATTATTGTCGGCGGCGTCTTTAGGCAGCAAAAGCAGTTGAATGTCTTCGCGCTGGCGGTCGAGTTTTTCATCGAGCGCGCGCGCCTCCTCTTCGGCGAGCGCGCGCATCTCCGCGTCGGTTTCGTCATCTTCCAAAAGCGTTGCCAGATCATCGCGCTCGGCGCTGGCAGCCTGAAAAGCGCGCGCGGCCTGCACGATCTCTTCCAGGTCGGCATATTCTGCCGCCAGTTTCACATAGGTGTCGCTGTCAGGGCCGGACGCCATTTCCGCTTCGATCATCTCGAAGCGCTTGATCATCTGGTCAAGCTTGTCGACGGGAATATCCAGCATGGCTTACCAGTTGATACCCGCGCTCTCGGCGTAAGCCTCGACAACGGGGCGCACGGCCCCGTCCGGCACATGATGGTCGAGCGCCGACAAGACTTTCTCGCGCAGAACTTTCAGATCGGTTTTCAACAGCGCGGCCTTGACCGGGCCGATGGCCGCCGGGGTCATCGACAAATTGGTGATGCCCATGGAGGCCAAGGCCATAGCCATGATCGGTTTGCCGGCAATCTCGCCGCACAAAGTCAGCGGCGTGCCATGTTCATTTGCCTTTTCAGCGACCATTTTCAAAGCGCGCAAGAAGGCGGGGTTGATCGGGTCAAAGCGGTCAGCGACCTTCGTGTTGCCGCGGTCGGCGGCGACGAAAAACTGGAACAGATCATTGGAGCCGATCGAGACAAAATCGGCCTCGGCCATCAGCGCATCAATGTCGAACAAGAGCGATGGCACTTCCAGCATCGCGCCAACGCGCAGCTTCAAGGGCAGGCCGTGGCCGAAGCGCGACAGATGGTGCACCTCGTTGGTGATCAGCTTGCGCGCGGCGCGCAGTTCGCTGACCTCGGTGATCATCGGCACCATGATTTTCAATTCGCGGCCGGCGGCGGCTTTGAGCAGTGCACGCAGCTGGGT
>JBCCRB010000071.1:0-9725 GCA_039208465.1 Pseudomonadota bacterium | reverse complement strand
GGCGTTTGTTTTGGCGACCGTGGCCGGGCATCTGTTCGGCTTTCATGCCGCGCGGGCGATCGACGAAGGCGCGCAAAAGCTCAAAGCGCTAGTCGCGCAGGTTAATCTGATCGCGATGGCGGCCGATGATGCCGATGTCTCGGCAACCGCCGAAGCGCTCGATCAATTTGTCAGCGAGGCGGCGACGGGCGCTTTCAATTCAGGCCTCGCCGCCAGCGACATTGCCTTTGTCGCTGATCTGGCGCGCACGCTTCAAACTGAATACAATCCGGCTGCCGTCGCGCAAGCGGCTGAACAAAGGCTGCGGCTAGCCTATGAGGAAACATCGCGTCCGGTCGACACGATCCGGCACCAGGCAAAAACGGTGACCGTCGGTACCAGCCGGCCGGAAGACGCGCTGACCACGAGCCTGCGCAAGGCGCTTGCCGAGATTGGTCTGGCTGACAGCCGGATGAGCTTTGATCACCGCAAGACGCTGGCCGTTATTTCACGCCTGGTTGCCGATGTGCGGTTTGCCGCACTGATCGATATCACAGCTCAAGAGGGAGCAACCACTGGTGTGGTCGCCGCGCATAGCGAAGCATCGGGTGCGCTTTCCGCCTATTTGACGCCGTCTCCGCTGTTGGGTGCGTTGGGCGCTGCGGCCGACGACAATGAGGTGGTTTGCGGGTTCCTCGGCAATGGTCCGGTGATTGTGGTGCCGGTCAAAGGCACCGACTATGCGCAGACCGAGCATCTGTTGTGCCTTGGTGTTGAGTTGGTGGCGCATGCATCGCGGGAGCAAAAGATCTCGGCGATGAACGCGCTTGGAACCTACAAGCCGAAATTGCGCGAGTGGCAACAATCGCTCGGCGATGAAGCGCAGGGTGCTCTCGACCGGCAGATTTCACGCGAAACGCCTGTGACCGTCGTCTTCCGGCCATCGGCGGTTGACCTTTCGGCCCTGGAAGCCAGCGAGCGTCAATCGGCCTAAGGGTCCGGCGCTCCCATCGACCTAGGGCGTATTGAGATGCTCAATCAGCGCGCAAAACACATGGTAGAAAGTGCTTGAGGGCATGTCGCCGGCGACTTGCTTGCCATTTCGGTCGATCGCATCACACCAGCCGCCGTCCTGGTTTTTGCCCAGGTAATGGTCGAACAGCACGTCGACCATCTGTGTCCGCAAGGCGGTTGCGCCGCCAATACCGAGCTTTTCCATCTCGATGGCACATTTGAGCGCTTCGGTCTGCGGCCAGCAACGCGCGCGGTCTGACAGGTCTGTGCCGCCCGGCGCCATTTTATCGGCGGCGGCCTTGGTCACAGCGTGATGCCCGAACGCATGGGCGCTCGCGTAGAGCATTTTGGCTTGTTGTTCGAGATCCTGCGTTGGGCGCAACCGGTTATAGCGCAGCAAGAGCCAGGCCCATTCATAATGATGGCCGGGCTCAACCTTGCCAGTGCGATCCGGTGTCCAGTCGCGGCCGAAAAACTCGCTAAGCGTGCCGGTAGCCGGGTCATAGAAATACGTCTGGAACAGGTCGATGATCTTTTCGGCCCGGTCAAGATAGGCTGTTTCGCCGGTTGCTTCGTACCAGGCGAGCATTGCTTCGAGGAAATGCATATGTGGGTTGGCACGACGTGGCTGTGCGTTGTCGCTGTTTTCAATATAGCCGCCATGCGGATCGGCCAGATTGGCATCCATCCAGGCCAGCGTCTTGTCGGCCCAATGGCGCGCTTCCGGCCAGGCCGTCGCCCGGTGCAGCCAGGCGCAGGCCAGCAACACAAAGCATTGATCATAAGTATCACGCAGCGGGTTCTGGACCGTGCCATCGGGATTGTAGAGATGGATGAAGCCGCCTTTGCTTTCGTGCCAGCCGGTCGTGATCAGTGTCTCGAACAAGGCGCGCAGGGTCTCATCGTCCAAGCCTTTCCAGCCCAAATGCTTGGCATGGGCGAAGCAATAGATTTGCCTTGGCAAAACGCGCAGACGCTTTTTGGGATGCGGTGCCGGGGTGCCGTCAAAGGCCAATGCCTCGTGGACGCCGCCATGGACCTGATCAATACCGGCCGTTGCCCACAAAGGCAGGCAGGTCTCAAAAAGCCATTTGCCAATCGCTTCCTTTGACCGGTCGAAGGCGACATTTCCCTTGAAATGCGCCTTGTAGGTCTGAGTGACATTTTTCACCAGCGCCGACTTTTCATTGGGCACGATCAGGAACTTGTTGTCCTCGGCGACGATCGTCATGCCGTTGACACCGGCGGCAGCGACGACAGGTCCGTCGCTGCGAATATGTGTGTTGCTGCTGTCGATAAGAAACGCGGACCCGATTATCGCGTTGCCCTCACCGTCCTTTTCAGATGCATCGTGAAGTTGTGCCCATGAGCCTAGATCGTCCCAATCAAAGGCCGCTTCCACCACGCCAACATTATCGGCATGCTCCATGATTGCGTAATCGATGGATAATTTTGGGGCTTCGTCAAAAGCTTCCTGATCGAGGACCAGATAAGTTTCGTCGTCGAGGGGCGCCGCGTTGTCGGCCGCCACGGCTGCGTGCTGCCAGATTTCCGGCTGCCGCGTGGCAAATTCTTCAGCCATGCGCCCAGCGCGAAACAGGAACATGCCCGCGTTCCAATAGAAGTCACCGGCATCCAGATAGGATTGCGCGGTTTCCAGATCGGGTTTTTCGCGAAATTTTTTGACCGCATAGCTGCCGGAAAGCGGGGCACCCCGTTCAATGTATCCATATTGGGTTTCGGGCCGGGTCGGCTTGATGCCGATCAGCATGATGCTGTCATGCGCTTGAGCACCTTCGGCGGCCTTGGCCACGGCGGCCTGAAAGGCTGTGTGATCCTCAATCTTGGCATCGGAAGGCACGACCAGCAGCAAAGCGTCAGGATCGGACACCGCGACATGGCGGGTGACGGCAGCGATCGCAGCAGCCGTGTCCCGGATCGAAGGCTCGAGTATGACGCGATCAGGCTTCTGGTCGGCATCGGCGAACTCGTCGACAAAGACCGCATGAAGGCCAAGGCTACCCAAGATGATCGGCGGTTTAAATCTTACCCCATTGCCGGCGCCGCTCGGCATCCGCTCGATCGTGTTGCGCAACAAAGATTTGTCATTGAACAAGGCGTGAAATTGTTTCGGCTTTTCGTCGCGCGAAAGCGGCCAAAGACGCGATCCGGCGCCGCCGCAGAGAATGACCGGTATCAATGTGGGAGTGTCTGCCATGCCCGAAGAGATCCATGCTTATCGTTTTTTGGAAAGCATAATCGGCGCCGCCTACTGATTTCGGAACGTTTGCGCCGAAGGTTTGGTCTGGTCGTAAAATCGATGTGCATGGTTAATGCTTCCTTCACCACTGCGCGATAGTTTCCACGTCATACGTGTGGAAGGTGTGCCATGTTCAGAAGTTATCGTCGTGTCGTCCAGATCGCTTTGGTCAGTCTTGCGGTTTCCTGCGCAATGCCGATGGCATCGCATGCTGAAACCGATGAGATCGTCCTGTCTCTCAATTATGCGCGGATCATCAAACTGTCGCGCCCGGCCTCGACCGTTATTGTCGGCAATCCGGAAATTGCGGACGCAACGGTTGGCGACCCGCAAACGATCGTGCTGACCGGTCAGGGTTTTGGCCGCACCAATCTGGTGATCTTGGATGAGACTGGCGCGCCGATCTTCGATGAAAGCATCGCCGTTGCCCGCGATGATGATGTGCTGCGCATCTATCGCCGCGCCAATGTTGAGACCTTGGCTTGTAACCCGTTCTGTGAAGGAGCTTACCTTACGGCGGCAGAAGAAGAAGCCATCGAACGGCGCCTGGAAGCAAATCGTAACGAAGCGCTTTACGGTGACTAAAAATTACACGGACCAAAACAACCAATAAATAACGATTTTACCCTAAAGCGGTAAGTCGATGGGTTTATTGGTGAGCTGGACGTGATCATATTCGGGAAGATTCTTCGTTCTGCAAAACTGTTTCGGCGCAACCGTGACGGTGCAACCGCGGTTGAGTTCACGCTGCTCGCACTACCGTTCTTCTTGATTGTGTTTGCGATCATAGAAACGTCGATTTCCTATACGACCGAACAGTATATGAGCAATGTTGCCGAGCGCGTGGCGCGGGAGATCCGCACCGGGCAAGTCACGAGCGCGAGCTTCACCAAAGATGGTTTCCGCACGGAGATATGCAACCGTTTGCAGGCGCTCGCGTCGCCCAATTGCGAAGGCATGTCGGTTGATGTGCGTTCCTACGGCTCCTTTTCGGCTGTGCCTAAAGGCATCAACGTGGTCAATGGCGTTGTCGATACCAATGGCTGGGATTTCAAACCCGGAGGTTCCAGCACGATCAACAGCATCCGCATCGCCTATGAGTGGCCTGTCTATACCGACCTCATGAGACGCTATTTTACCGGGCTGGATAACGGCAAGAACCTGCTTTACGCGTCCACCACCTGGCAGAACGAGCCGTTCTGATGAGAAAGCAAGCAATGGCACAGAAGAACGCGAAGACAGGCATCTTCCTCAAATGGCGGGCTTTCAAAGCGAACCGGCGCGGTGTTGCGGCGGTAGAGTTCGCGCTGGTCGTGCCAATCCTGCTGGTGCTTTATATCGGGACGCTTGAGCTTTCGATGGGTCTAACCGTCAACAAACGGATCGCGCGGATCGCGTCGACGGTTGCCGATCTTGTAACCCAACAGGAAGAAGTGGACCAACAGACCTTGCACGGCATCATGGGCGTCGCTGAAAGCATCATGTACCCCTACACGACCACAAATCCTGAGATCACCATCGTGGCGGTCGACGTGGACGAAGACCATAAGAATAATGGCTGGGGCAAAGTTGTCTGGTCACGCGGCATGGATACGGATGGCACATACAATGCCGGACGGGCGGTCGGCAGTTTTATTAGAGTGCCGAATCGACTCCGGTTTGATGACAGTTTTCTGATTTATGTGACCGCCGAGATCAAATACAAGCCAGTGGTCGCCCAATTTACCGGCCGGGATGCGCAGGGCAATCCAACCGGCGTCGACATTGACGAGCAATATTGGTTGAACCCGCGTCTGCCCGTCGAAATCCCCTGCAAGAACTGTTAGGCTGGCAGCGGTCTCTTTCCGTCCCACATTTGCTGGCAGGTATTTTCCTGCGCACTCTTTTTCCGCGCCTGCTGCGCCCCTATGTGCCGCATCTGGATAAGCCGGCGCATTGATCCTGTCGCATTGCAAGATGACAGGCCTCGACCGGACATCTACAGTTGAGACCAGCGGGAGCGCTATGAGGCGCTTTACGCCTATCAATGATCGTCGACGGAGCCGGGATGGCAAGGGCACTATTAATTGTCTTGGACAGTGTGGGTATTGGCGGGGCACCCGATGCCGCCAAATTCGGTGACCAAGGATCAAACACGTTAGGCCACATTGTCGAGGTTTGCGCGCGCGGCGAAGCGGATGATCGCGGCCGCAAGGGCGCGCTGGCCTGCCCCAATCTGGCATCGATCGGTTTGTTTGATGCACTCCACGACGCCAGTGGGTTTGACGCAGCTGCGCTTGCCGGCCAGCATGCATCGCACGGGTTTTGGGGCACGGCGGCAGAGATTTCACATGGAAAGGATACGCCTTCGGGCCATTGGGAAATCGCCGGTGTGCCGGTGCGGTTCGATTGGGGGTATTTTCCGCACGAAACGCCGGCCTTTCCTACCGATTTGCTGAAGACGATCTATGCCCTGGGCGGCCTTGATGGATCCGTGTGCAACACGCATGGGTCGGGCACTGATGTGATCCGGCAATTTGGCGATGCGCATGTGAAAACCGGACAACCGATTTTTTACACGTCTGCTGATTCAGTCTTTCAGATCGCCGCGCATGAGACCCATTTTGGTCTCGACCGGTTGTATGCGCTGTGCGAAATGGTACGCGAACAGCTCGATGATATGAATATTGGCCGGGTGATTGCTCGCCCGTTTGTGGGCGATGGGCCAGACAATTATGCGCGGACCGGCAACCGGCGCGACTATTCGGTGCTTCCGCCTGCACCCACACTCCTGGACTGGGTCAGCGATGCCGGGGGCCGTGTTGTCGCGGTGGGCAAGATCAGCGATATTTTTGCCCATCAGGGTGTGACGGACATGCTCAAGGCATCGGGTAATGATGCGGTCGGGCAAACCACGCTTGCGGCGATGGACAAAGCCGAAGATGGCGATTTGATTTTTTCCAATTTCGTTGACTTCGACATGTTGTACGGCCACCGCCGTGACCCGGCCGGCTACGCCGCCGCGCTTGAAGCGTTTGACGCCTACCTGCCCTCGCTGCAGGCCAAGATGCGGCCTGATGATTTGCTGGTCATCACAGCCGACCATGGCTGTGACCCGACATGGACGGGTACAGACCATACGCGCGAGCAAGTCCCTATCATCGGCCAGTTGGGACCGCGAAACGCAGCCCCCGTGATGATTGGCAACCGGCCGACATTTTCCGATATCGGCAAAACGTTAGCGGCGCATCTGAGCCTGCAAAAGGTCGGTGCTGACGGCGATAGCTTCCTTTCCCTGATGCGTGCCGATGCCTGAACTTCCTGAGGTGGAGACCGTGCGGCGCGGCCTTGCACCGGTTCTCCTCAACGCACGGATTGAAAAAGTCTCGCTGAACCGGGCCGATCTGCGGTTCCCGCTGCCCACCAATATGGCCGAGCGGCTGGAGCACGCCGAGATCACGCATGTCGGCCGGCGGGCGAAATACCTGTTGTTTTCGACCGATCGCGGCGATGTTCTTCTCTCGCATCTGGGCATGTCCGGTTCCTATCGGATCGAAGCGGCCACGGCGCGCGATGTCGGCGTTTTTTACCATGAGCGGGGCAAACAGCAGGCGCATGATCATGTATCGTTTGATTTGATCGCTGGCGATGGGCAACGCAGCCGCGTCATCTACAATGATCCACGTCGTTTCGGGTTCATGGATCTGATCCGATCCGATGCGCTTGAAGAAAACCGGTTTCTTTCAACGCTTGGAATTGAGCCGACAGGCAACGCGCTGAACGCGCCGGCCCTCGCGGCGCGGTTGGCAGGCAAGCGTTCGCCGCTCAAGGCCGCGTTGCTGGACCAATCGCTGATTGCCGGGCTTGGCAATATCTATGTGTGCGAAGCGCTATGGCGGGCACGTCTGTCGCCGCGCCGCTTAGCCCATACGCTGGTGCGCCGCGACGGCGCGCCGACACCGCGCTGCGAAACGCTGGCGGCTGCGATCCGCGATGTGATTGACGAGGCGATCAGTGCAGGCGGATCGAGCCTTCGTGATTACATGCACGCGGACGGGTCGCTGGGCTACTTCCAGCATGCTTTTTCCGCCTATGATCAAGCTGGAAAGGCGTGTGGCCATGCCGGCTGCGGGGGAACGATTAAACGGATTGTGCAGTCGGGACGGTCGACTTTCTTCTGTTCTTCATGCCAACGATGATGTCACCAACACTTAGAAACAGGATTACTGGTCATGGCCCATGAAACCATCATGACGGAAAAGCGCGGCAATGTCCTGCTGATTACGCTGAACCGGCCCAAAGCCCTCAATGCGTTGAACAGCACCGTTGCCCTGGAGCTCGGCGAGGCGCTGTCCGAGGTGGAGAACGACCAGAAGATCGGCGCCGTTGTGATCACGGGCTCGGAGAAAGCGTTTGCCGCCGGCGCGGACATCAAGGAGATGGCCGAGCTCGATTATGCTGATGCCTATCTTTCCAACGCCTTTGCCGATTGGGACCGGGTGCAGCAGTTTCGAAAGCCGATGATTGCGGCGGTTGCCGGTTATGCGCTTGGCGGTGGCTGTGAGCTGGCCACCATGTGCGACATCATTATTGCCGCAGAGAGCGCGAAATTCGGTCAGCCGGAGATCACGCTTGGGATTATGCCGGGCATGGGCGGCACGCAGCGGTTGGCGCGCTTCATCGGCAAGGCCAAGGCGATGGACCTTTGCCTGACCGGCCGTTTGATGGATGCGGAGGAAGCTGAACGGTGCGGTTTGGTCTCGCGTGTTGTGTCCGATGGAGAGTTGATTGAAACCGCCTTGTCGGTTGCCGACAAGATTGCCGACTTCTCACAGCCAAGCGTGATGATGACCAAAGAAACGATCAACCACGCCTATGACAGCACGATGGGCAGCGGGCTGACATTTGAGCGGCGCGTCTTCCATTCCATGTTTTCGCTGGAGGATCAGAAGGAAGGCATGCAGGCCTTTATCGAAAAACGGTCCGCCTCCTTCAAGAACCGTTGACCTGACACCCGATTGCGCCTATAGCGGCGCCACTTCGGCGATAAGCCGCATTTTCAAACACAACGCATGTCGTGTTCTCCCGGTTCCGGTGAGCCGCTGCGTTTTGGACAGGATAATAAGATGGCAAATACCGTCTCGGCCAAGAAGGCCACCCGCAAGATTGCTTCGCGCACAGCCGTGAATAAAAACCGCCGGTCTCGCGTGCGCACCTACATACGTAAGGTTGAAGAGGCAATCGCCGAGAAAAAGATCGATGAAGCCAAAGAAGCGCTGCGCGTGGTTCAGCCTGAACTGATGCGGGCAGCCGGCAAGGGCGTGATGCACAAGAACACCGCTTCACGGAAAGTGTCGCGGCTTGCAGCACGCGTGAAGGCCCTACAAGCTTAAGAAAAGCGTACAGCTTTTTCCGATAAGCCTGGCGTTTGCCGGGCTTTTTTCATTTCAGTGACATCTTCAACACGGAACCGAGCCGCATTGCACACTTCGTGGCGCGCGCTGCTTCAAAAGGTGTGTTGATAAAGAGCGGTCCCCTGTGGATTGCATATTTGTTCCGATAGTTCAGGCGTTTATCGGCGTTTTTGACGCTGATTGGTGCGCTGGAAAATGGCGCGATCATTTTTATTTTCGCCAGCAGCACATTTTTTAAAACGCCGATGTTTTCTTGGTTTTTCACATCTGAAATGGATAAATCGTTGAATCCCAAAATGTTAAAAATTTTAACGAACCGCCGACTCGAACTCCCTTCGAAAATCAAGGGGCCGAGCCTGAGAAAATTAAAATTCTTGCGCTTGCGCACGGCTTTCTGATCTGGCTTAAATCGCCTTGAACAGGGGACGGGGGAAAGCGTGGAGGCTCAATAAACCTCCCGAACTTGCAACCCAGAGTTGCACGTTCTTTTGTTCGCGTTGAATGGGTGTATTTGTAATCGGCACTATAGGCGAAGTGACTCACTTCGGCTAACGGCGTGCTGTTGCGAAAAACCCACACAAAGAACAAATGATAATAAGGGGAATGCCGCAATGCATAATCAGTCTCAAACTCCAGCAAAACCTAGACCTCCAGGTGTTGCATCGAGTGCAGGCTGGGTGCGAAGATCAGCGGCCGCCTCCTACAACCAGTCGGGCAAGCATCCAATGGCAGATAGTGGTGAAGCGGCCGAACGCGTCGCACCATGTACGAATGATAAAGGGGACGAGAAATTGGCAGGTGGCGACGTTTTTGCGAAGGTTTGCAAGCAATTACGCGCAAAGCTTGGCGCCGAAGTCTATCAAAGCTGGTTCGGCCGCCTGAAGTTGGTTGAGAGCGATGAGCATGCGGTGACACTTTCCGTACCGACACCGTTTTTGCGCAATTGGATCAATAGCCATTACCTGACGACGATCACCGAACTCTGGCAGGCTGAAGTATCAACGGTTCTACGGGTGAACGTGATTGTGCGTTCGGCCGTGCGGGCACAAGCGCCCGGCTATCGCGACCAGGCAGCCAAG
>JBCCRB010000070.1:0-9728 GCA_039208465.1 Pseudomonadota bacterium | reverse complement strand
GACATGGCAGATCGTCTCCTAATCGCCGGACTCATAGCGCATGGCGAAATTGCATGGTAGGCGCAGATCTGTGGAAATAATCATCGGAGTAAATGATGCGGTCGATCGATGACATCACCCAAGGACGGCGTATGCGCCGGCTCAGGCGCACGCCCTGGATCAGGGATCTGGTGCGTGAAACGCGCCTGACCCCGCATGATCTGATCTGGCCGATCTTCATCATGGAGGGTGACAATCTTCGCGCGCCGATTTCCGCAATGCCCGGCGTTGAGCGCGTCAGTGTCGATTTGGCCGTTGAAGCGGCGCGCGAGGCCCATGCGCTCGGCATTCCGGCGATCGCCACCTTTGCGCAAGTCGACATGGCGCAAAAGGATACGCGCGGCAGCCATGTGCTCGACCCGGACAATGTCGTCAACAAGGCGACCCGCGCGATCAAGGACGCCGTGCCGGAGATCGGCATCATCACCGATGTGGCGCTCGACCCCTTTACCGCGCATGGCCATGACGGCGTGCTGCGCGATGGGATCATTGTCAACGACGAGACGGTGGCGATCCTGGCCGAAGCGGCGGTCAATCAAGCGCAGGCGGGCTCCGACATCATCGCCCCGTCCGACATGATGGATGGCCGGATCGGCGCCATCCGCGGTGCGCTGGATGATGCCGGGTTTCAGGACGTGGCGATCATGTCGTATGCGACCAAATTTGCCTCGGCCTTTTATGGGCCCTACCGCGAAGCGATCGGTACGTCAGGATTGTTGAAGGGTGACAAGAAGACCTATTACATCGATCCGGCCAATGCGTCGGAAGCGGTTCGGGACGCGGCACTGGATGTTGAAGAAGGCGCGGACATGCTGATGGTCAAACCCGGCCTGCCCTATCTGGACATCTGCCGGCAGATCCGTGACGCGTTCGATATGCCGACCTTTGCTTATCAGGTGTCAGGTGAATACGCGATGGTGGAGGCGGCTGCCGCCAATGGCTGGATTGATGGCGAGCGGGTGATGATGGAGAGCCTGAGTGCGTTCAAACGCGCCGGCTGCGATGGCATCCTGACCTATTTTGCACCGCGCGTTGCCCGCGCACTCAACGGCTAGCCAGGCAAAGGCAGTATGCATGTCGATGGATGATACCAACGCGCTCGATCCCATGGTTGAACGGTTTTCGCAGCCGGCGTTTTTTGCCGGGGTGCGGCGTCGCCGGATTGTTGCGTTCATCATCGACTATATTGTCGTCTTTCTCTTATGCGTGGCGGCGATCCCGTTGGTTGGCATTTTGGGCTTTGCCACGTTTGGCGCCGGCTGGCTGCTCTATTTCATCCTCGTGCCTTTTGTTGCGCTCCTTTATATCGCCTGGACCGTTGGCGGGCCGAAGCAGGCCACATGGGGCATGCAAATGGCGGACATCTGCCTTGTGCGCTATGACGGCCAGCCCACCGATTGGATCACCGGTGTTGTCCATGCCGCCCTGTTCTGGGCGGCACATACGATCCTGACACCTGCGATCGTGCTGATCGCGCTTTTTACGCGCCACAAACGGTTGCTGCACGATCTGGCGCTGGGGACAGTGGTCGTTCGAAAGTCACAGTTTTCTGAAATCGGCCGATAAGCTACGCTGACCGCCTTGACCTTTTGGCCCGAGGGGCCAATCTTGGTCACAGCGCAGGCACGGGCGTCCATGACGAAGCACTCGACAAAAACACCGCAGTTTTTTCTGACCTCGCCGTCGCCGTGCCCCTATCTGGCTGGCCAGTTCGAGCGCAAAGTCTTTACCCACCTTGTCGGCGACAAAGCGCCTGAAATGAACGATCTGCTTACGCAGGGCGGGTTTCGGCGGTCGCAGAACATCGCCTATCGGCCGGCTTGCGAGACATGCCGGGCCTGCGTTTCGGTGCGGCTTCTGGCTGATCTTTACCAACCGACGAAGTCGCAAAGGCGCGTCGCGCGGCGCAACAATGATCTGATTGCAGCTGAACAGGTGGCCGAGCCATCATCGGAACAATACACGCTGTTTCGCCGTTACCTTGATTCGCGCCACCCCTCCGGTGGCATGGCCGACATGACGGTGCTCGACTATGCGATGATGATCGAGGACAGCCACGTTAACACGCGGATCATCGAATATCGCGTGCGCGATGTGGACAGTTTCATCACCGGCCGCTCTAAAGGGCCGCTCGTCGCCGTTGCCCTTTCCGATATTATGGCGGACGGCTATTCGATGGTTTATTCCTTCTTCGATCCGGATCTGACGCAGCGGTCGCTCGGGACCTACATGATCATGGATCACGTGGCGCGCGCCTGCTCAAAAGGCCTGCCGCATGTGTATCTGGGCTATTGGGTCGATGGGTCGCGCAAGATGGACTACAAGCAGAAGTTCAAGCCGCAGGAACATCTGACCGGCGAAGGCTGGACCCGGTACTAGAGCGTTTCTTATTTAGATGGGAACAGTTTGATGGCGTGGATTTTTCGGGTCGGCGAGGAGAATACCGCAGAGCGATACTAGTATCGCGCGAGGATTTCGACGCTGCCAACACGGAAAAGACACCCAAGCCTGTTCGGGTCAAGCAACTCAATCGGAACGAGAAACTGCAATCGTTTCAACTTGGATCTTTGCGTTCCGGACTTCGTCGCAAAATGCTCACGGTGTTCACACCGCTTCGCATTCCGCTCCTAGCCAGACCACAAATCTCCTGCGTTCAAACGATTCCATCTAATTAAGAAGCGCTCTGATCGGCGAACTGCCCTTTTAGATAAAGAAGCGGCTCTTTTTGCGTGGATGCAAAGGACAGGACGCGGCCGATCAAAATGTCATGGTCGCCGGCAGACACGATTTGCTCAATGGCACAATCAAACCAAGCAACCGCATCAGTCAGCATCAAGCGCCCCGATGACAGGCGATCCGTCGGCACGTCGGCAAAACGTTCAGCGTGCGAGCCCTTGGTGAACTGCAGCGCCGTTTGCTTTTGGTCGCTGGCCAAAATGTTGATCATGTAGCCGCCGGCTTCCCGAAACGCCTTGTTGCTGCCGCTCTCTTTACGGATCGACCAGAGCACCATCGCCGGATCGAGCGAGACCGTGTTGAACGAATTGCAGGTCATGCCAATGTCGGTGCCTTCATGGTTGGCCGTGACAATTGTCACGCCCGTTGCAAAGCAACCCATGGCCCGCTTCAGCTCGGCCTCGTTCAGGGCATCAATATTCAAATGGGCGTCAGCGTTCATGGCAGCGCGCCTTTCTTCAGATTTTGCGATTGGGTCCAATGTCAGGGCACTTCCCGGCCGGCGGCCAGTGTCCAGAGTTCGAACCAGGTTTCGCGGTTGATTTCGACTTTGAGCGCATCGGCGATGTGCCGGATCCGCTCCACATTATTCGTTCCCACGATCGGCAAGATTTTTGCCGGATGCGCTAAAAGCCAGGCAACGGCCACGGCATCGGCCGCCACATCATAGCGGCTCCCGATATCCAAGAGGCGCGGCATGGTGCGCTTGCTGACTTCTTCATTGGGGATGAAAAGACGACCGCCGGCCAAGGGCGACCAGGCCATCAGCGGCCTGCCATCCATCTGCGCCTTGGCGATCTGGCCATTGGTAAAGCCATCACGCGCATCCAGCGAAATCTCGATCTGGTTGGTCAGGATCGGGTGTTTCATGGCCGACTGGAGCAGATCAATGTCCCAAGGCATGAAGTTAGAGACGCCAACCCCGCGGATTTTGCCAGCATCAATCAACGCGTCCAGCGCGGCACCGGTTTCATGGTGATCCATGAATGGATCCGGGCGGTGAATGAGCAGCATGTCGATCACATCAACGCCAATATTGGCCAGCGACGCATCGACCGATTGGCGGATGTGCGCAGCGCTTGTGTCGTAATGTTTGACGCGCCGTTCGGGGAATTTTTCCGACATCAGCATGATGTCACATTTGGTGATCGTCTGCATCCGGTCTTTCAATTCAGGATGTGATTTGATCACCCGGCCGAACATGGCTTCACAGGCATAGTCGCCATAGATGTCGGCGTGATCGAAGGTCGTGATACCGTTTTCCAGGCACGCCTCGATCTTTTCGCGCACATGGGCGTCGGTGGAATCCATGTCGTCGGCCAGGCGCCAAACGCCGTAGATCATGCGGGAAAATGGCGGCACCCCATGGCCGAAATCTACCATTTCCATCTCTACCGAAGCCATCAGCGACGCACTCCCACTCCAAGCGGCGTTGCCGGTGTTTCATCCGGCACCCGCCCGTGAACATGGGGCAGCGAACAGGTTTTCAACTGCGGCAAAAGCTTCTCACCGAAAATCCTGCATTCGTCCAAATGCGGGTAGCCGGAGAAGATGAAGGCGCGGATACCCATTTTCTTATAGGCCTCGATTTTGCTCATCACCTGATCCACCGATCCGACGAGCGCTGCGCCGCATCCGGAGCGGGCACGGCCGACGCCAGTCCACAAATTGGCTTCCACATAACCATCATCATCGGCCTTGTCGCGGTTGGCTGCTTGCAGCGACACGCCATAGTTTTTCGCATCAAGCGCCCTGCCCCGAATTTCTGCGCCCTTTTCGTCATCGAGCCTGGAGACCAGATGGTCGGCATATTCGCGCGCTTCGGCCTCGGTGTCGCGCACAATCACATGGACGCGCAAACCATAATCGAGCGTGCGACCGTGGGCTTCGGCACGGGCGTGCACATCGGCCATGCGCTTGGCGATCAGTTCTTCGGGCTCCGGCCACATCAGATAGACATCGCATTGCGACCCGCACAGTTCGAGCGCGTCGGGTGAGTAACCGCCGAAATAAAGGAGCGGCCCGCCATTTTGCTGATAGGGCCGGACCGGGTCGGCGTTCAGGCCTTTGAGCTGATAGATCTCGCCTTCATAGTTGATCTCGTCGCGCGTCCAGGCCTGGCGCAAAATCTCCACCACTTCATGGGAGCGCTTGTAACGGTATTCGCTGGAGGCCTCTTCGCCCGGAAAGGGCGATGAGATGACGTTCAGCGTCAATCGGCCCTTCATCACATGGTCTACGGTGGCGACCGCGCGCGCCAGCATGGCAGGATGGACTTCACCGCAGCGGATTGCGGCCAGCATGTTGATGTTTTCGGTCAGCGGCGCCATGGCTGACACAAAGGACCAGGTGTCCTGGCCGACCTGATAGGAGGACGGGCACAGAATATTGCGAAAGCCGAGCTGGTCGGCGGTTTTCACAATCTCGGACGTATGCTCAAAGGAGGAGCGCAGATCGCCTTCCGGTACGCCCAGATAGCGGTAATCGTCCGAGCAGATCGGCGCGAACCAGGAGATTTCAGCGGCATCAAGATCGGCGGATTTGACCGGAACGACGGTCATGAGCAAGTCTCCCGAAACTGTTTTTGTTTCCCGGCCGTTTCGGCTAGGTTGGCCCTGAAATAGCAAGACTATTGGGGTATATCAATAGTGAATGAATTTAGGCCGAATACCCTCCCGATCTACATCCAGATTACCGAATTGTTGAGCCGCGAGATTGCAGCCGGGATATGGCCGGACGGGTCGCGCTTGCCGACCGAGGCCGAGCTTGCCGGGCAGTTGAATGTGGCGATCGGCACGTTGCGCAAATCGCTGGCTATTCTCGAAGAGCGCGGCCTTTTGGAACGCATCCAGGGGTCGGGGACCTATGTGCGCCGGAAAACCAAGACAGGGGCGATTTATGAGTTTTTCAGGCTGGAACTGAAAAGTGGGTCGACCGGACTGCCGACCGCGCGCACGCTTTCAGTGGATCGCCTGAAAAAGCCTGGTTTTCTGCCGCGGTTTGGCGATGGCAGCTGCCCGGAAGCCTGGCGCGTGCGGCGTTTGCGGTTTCTCGGCGACACGCCGGCGGCGCTGGAGGAGATCTGGTTTGACGGACGGCACGCGGACGGTTTGAGTATCGATTCACTTGGCGACTCCATGCATCTGTTTTACAAGGAGAAATTGAGCTTCTGGATTGCGCGCGTCGAAGACAGGGTCTCGGCCGCCCCCTGCCCTTCATTTGCGGCCGATCAGCCTTTTGCGCCCGATGCGCCGTTTGGCTTTGTGGAGCGGATCAGCTGGGATCAGGCTGAATCGGTCGAGGAGTATTCGCGCAATTGGTACGACCCGGAAACCGTCGCCTATGTCGGCCGGTGGGTGTGAGGTCAGTAGCGACGCATCCGGATTTTAAAAGCGCGCCACTTGGCGATGGCTACACCTCCCACCACCAGACAACCACAGAACCCGATGAATGCCCAAACCATGATGGTGGCATCAAAAGCAAAGTCGGCGAGCCAAACTGAAGGGAGAGCGATTGCGGGATTGCGTTCCCAATATAAAAGCGGCACGCGGTCACCGGTTTGAAGCTCTGCCGGACAATTCAGAGGCAGGCCACGAAACGTGTGGGTCGCGCCACTTTGATCTTCATAGGTCAGTTCCACATGCGATCCGAGCCATCTTCGTGCTCGCAAGGGATCATCCGGGTGGAGCCGGACCGATGGTTGATTGTTCACTTCACTTGCAAATTCCTGCGGATCGGCGTTGCAAACCTCGGAAATCACGCGAGCTTCGATTTGCGTGCCGAACCTGTCCAACAGCAGATACCGAATACCCGTGTCCGCGTGAATCCAAACCATCCATGCCGCCATGAGGGCAAAAAGGAACGAAAGCCCCAACACGTGCACATATAGATCTTCCTGCGCTTCCCTAGGTTTGAACATCCTTGAATTGCCCCTTTAGCTGCCCCTCATACCACTCAATCGCCGCGCCCTGCCATTTGGCGAAGCCCTCATTCTGCACCTGCATGGACTGCGTGCCCGGGCGGCCGATCAGATGGCCATAATAAGAATGCCAGCGGTCAAAGACCTCACGCGTGACTTCCGGATGAAACTGGATGCCGAGCACAGTTTTGCCATAGGAAAAAGCCTGATTGGGATGCACGGTTTCGTCTGACCTTGCCAAAAGCGTTGCGCCTTGCGGTAACTCCCACCCCTGCGCATTGCCGTTCAAGACCCTCATTTTGGGTGGCAAGAAATTGTCGGCCAGCGCTTCGGTCTCATAAAAGCCCATCGCCATGGCGTCCGGGTTTTCCGCATAGCGCACCTTGGCACCGAGCGCGTGCGCGATCATCTGGCTGCCGAGGCAGACGCCGATCAGCGGCACGTCGCGCGCCATGGCTTGTTCGATCAGCGCAAATTCGTCGGCCAAAAAGGGCCACTTCTCATGTTCGGAGACCATTTGCGGGCCGCCCATGATCAGGACACCCGCCTCATCGCCGGTCAGCGCGGGAACGGCCTGCCCGTTCCACGGATGGTGCACCTGGACGTCAAAGCCTTGCGCGCGTAGATAAAGCTGCCCGGCGTCCGGCGGCGTGTCCCAATGCTCGATGATATGAACGGTGCGGTGCATCCACCGCGCCCTATCATCTGACGGTACGGGCTGCCAGCCAGCGGCGCCAGCTTTCGGCGGTACCATTAAAGACGTTCAGATCGATCTGCGTGGTCACACCCTTGGACAAGCCGGTGCCGGAATATTGCCAGAAAGCGAATTCGCGGTTCGGATAACGCCCGCGTGGATGTTCGGCGACCGAGCGCAACCAGAAGGAATAATCCTTGAACTGGCCCTGCAGATTGTCCTCATAAAAGTCCGGCGTGACATAGATGATCGGTTTGACGCCATAATGGCGCTCGACGATATCGAGCCAGACCTTCATTTTGGCCAGCACGGTCGCGCGCGGCGGCTTGGTCGGGCACGAACGTTTGTTGCCATACCATTCCACATCGAGCACCGGCGGCAGTGAGCCTGCCTGTTTGGGCACGTGGCGGATGAACCATTTGGCCTGCTCTTCGGCAGAGCGGCACCAGAAGAAGAAATGATAGGCGCCGGTGGGAATGCCGGCCGTCTTGGCCGCGTTCCAGTTTTTCATGAACAACCGGTCGACATGTTTGCCACCTTCGGTTGCCTTGATGAACGCAAAATTGGCGCCGTTACGGCGCAGCGTCTTCCAGTCAATGTCGGCCTGCCAATGGGAAACATCGACACCGTGGACCTCGAACGGATGCGGTGCCGCGCGGCCGAAATTGACCGGCTTGGCGTCACCGAAGCGCTGCGGATAGACCTTCTTTTGCGCCCATGGATTTTGGGCGGGCGGCACGGACACCGGCGTTGGTGCCAGCGTTGGCCTGGATGGCTGATAGGCATTTTCTGCCGCGAGCAGGCTGACACTGCTCGGCGGTGTTGCAAGCTGTGCGCCTGCGATCGACGATGTGACTTCCTGGCTCGGCACCGGCGTGCGGATATCAAGCGCATCAACGCGCGAGGATGAATTGCATGCCTGTAGTGCTAACAGACCGGCCATAAGGCCGGCGGAAAAAAGCGTACGCATAACCACCAACACAAAATGAATAGGGGCGCCCCAAGCACCTGACGTGCGATGGTTAAGCGGGAGTTGTTTCAAAAGTGAAAATTGTAATGGTTAAGAAGCCGTTATTTGCGCTTTTTGCCACACCAATATGCGCGATGCGTGCGCCAATCGCCGGCCCCGCCGCGTGACCCTTTTTCCCTACTTTGGCCGATCTAAAAACTGCTAGTCTTTGGCGATCGCGTCTTCGAGGTTCACGCCATCGACAATATTGTTGACGGCCTCGTCGATCTTGCGCATTTCCTTGCACAGCTTCTTGGCTTCATCCTCATCGCTGCCCATGCGGTGCAGACGGTCGAGGACGCGGATCTTGCGCTGGGTGATTTTTTCCCATTGCGGTGTTTTCTTTAGCGCTGCGCCGAGCATGCCATATTCCAAGCCGATCATGCGGGAGATCAGGGCGAGGAACTGGTCGTGGGCATCGTTGATGATTTTGGCTACAGGCGTTGCCTCAATGGGGCCGATAAATCCCGGCTCAAGTGACGGGGTCTCATTGGTCTGTGGTGTTGCCATGTCGAAAAATCCTGGTTTGCGAAAATGCTTGGTCAAAACAAAAGCAAGCTAACCGAGGATTTGTGGCGGCAGTTCGGCGTCTCTGTGGCGGGATTTAGCCCTCAAAAGGCCCACGCATAGGGTGCAAAACGGGCCTACAATTCCAACCGGTAGCAGACCTACCGACCATCGCGATCGCGATCATTTTGCCGCGGATCATACGTAAAGTCAGGCGGATCGGTGTCCTCAGTCCAAGTCTCGATGTCCATTGGATCTTCATCGCCAGCGGGATCGCTTCTTGACGTGTCTGCCTGCCGATTTGCCTGTGTTTCGGCGCGTTCGGTCGCTTCCAGAACCTGTCTTTCAAACTCCGGCGACCAGTCTTCGGACAAACCACGCCCCTGTCGCGCTGCATAGTGCGCCTCTGCCTGGTCGGCCCATGTAAAAACTTCCCGCTCGACATCTTCAGGCCAAGTCTCGATGTCCATTTGATCTTCATTGCCAACCGGATCGCTTCTTGCCGTGTCTGCTTGCCGATTAAACTGCGCTTCGGCACGCTCGACCGCTTCTAGAACCTGTCTTTGAAATTCCGGCGACCAATCATCAAAAAAGCTGTCTGCCTGTTGTGCCGGCTGCATCTCTTGGGCTTGGGGGGCTGCATCACGCTGCTGCCCTGCTTGTTGCTGAGCCTGTGCGGCTCGAGCTGTCGGATCGGCTACCGCGTCGCCTCCATTAGCTGCCTGATATCGACGCTCAGCTTCTTCCGCTGCCTCGATCGCTTCTGCGGAAAATTCCGGCTCCCAATCAGGAAATTCATTATCGTTGTTATTGTTAATTCTTTT
>JBCCRB010000069.1:0-9850 GCA_039208465.1 Pseudomonadota bacterium | reverse complement strand
GTGTCTTCCTTGGCTTGCGCCACATCGGCATCAAAAGACAGTTTGATCTCAATCATCCGATCAACGGCATCAGGAGCACGGTTTTCCTGCTCAATGCCCGCCTCCAGGTTGGGCACCAAGGTTTCGGTGTAAAGGCTCGGATCCTTACCCGACGTACAGATAAACCCTTCTCCGAAGCGCCCGGCATATTTCGCGATCATCGGCCCGGCGGCCGCGACATAAATCGGCACCGGCTCGTCCGGACGGTCGTAAATCGTTGCGCTTTCTGTCTTGTAATAGTCGCCTTCGAAAGACACCCGTTCCTCGCGCCACAATTGCCGTATCAAGCGGATCGCTTCGCGCAAACGGGCAAACCTTTCTTTGCGTTCCGGCCATTCACAGCCAATTGCCGGCACTTCATTGAGGCCTTCGCCCGTCCCAACGCCGAGCACAATCCGCCCGGGAAACATCGAGCCAAGTGTCCCAAAAGCCTGGGCCATCATCGCCGGATGGTGACGGAATGTCGGTGTAAGCACCGACGTCCCCAGTATGATCCGGCTCGTGCGTGCCCCGGTTGCACCAAGCCAAACCAGCGCATGCGGCGCATGACCACCGGTATGGCGCCAAGGCTGAAAATGGTCCGAAATGAAAGCGCTATCAAACCCCTGCTCTTCCGCCAGTACGGCAAAATCCATCAAATCGGCTGGCGTGAACTGTTCCGCCGATGCTTTATAACCAATGCGTAGCAAAGCCCGCTCTCCAACTTCTCAAATTTAAAACTATGCCCGTTGCGCCCGTTTCATGCGCCGCTTCGAAAAAGGCGTATTGACGGTCTTTGCGAGCGGCGCGGCTAACATCGCCGCTCGACGCCGTTCCGCCGAAACCGGCGCGTAAAAGGTTGTTCGTTGCTGCGGCTCACGCCCAATAGATCGAATAAGCGCCTCCATGGCGGCCGGCGCAAATTCCTGCCCATGCGCTGCACCGGCAGCGCGCGTGATGCTCTCATTCATCAAAGTGCCGCCCAGATCATCCGCCCCGGAGTTCAGGCACGTCCCAGCACCTTGCGGTCCCATCTTCACCCATGAGGTTTGAATGTGATCGATCGCGCCATGCAGGACGATACGGGCGACCGCATGCATCAGTACCGCCTCTCGGAATGTCGGACCGCGCCGTGACTGGCCACGCAGATAAATCGGCGCTTCCTCGGCCACAAAAGGCAGCGGCACAAATTCGGTAAAACCGCCAAACGTCTGCTGGTGCGCCCGCAACCGCAGGAGATGCCGCGCCCAATTAACCGGCCCATCCACATGGCCATACATGATGGTCGACGTACTTTTCAGACCCAACTGATGAGCGGCCGCCATGACGGCAAACCATTGGTCGGTCGAAATCTTGTCGGGCGCGATAATCGCGCGGATCTCATCATCGAGAACTTCTGCCGCCGTACCCGGCAAGGACGAAAGCCCTGCTTCTTTGAGTGGCGCCAGATAGTCGGACAATTCCAACCCGAGGCTCTGCGCACCCTGCCAAATCTCGAGAGGTGAAAATGCATGAATATGAATGTCGGGTGCGGCCTCCTTCGCAACCCGCACAATGTTGAGGTACGTCTCGCCAGTGTAACCGGGATGAATACCGCCTTGCAGGCACACCTCGGTGCCACCGCGTTCCCAGGCCTCCGCGACGCGGCGGGAAAACTCTTTCATATCCAGATCATAGGCGGGGCCGCGCAGATGTTCGTGGCTTTTACCCTTCGAAAAGGCGCAGAAGGAGCAGCTATAGGTGCACACATTGGTGTAGTTGATGTTGCGCGTGACGACATAATGCACCTTATCGCCATTGACCGCACAGCGCAGTGCATCTGCCGCGCGACATACGGCATGAAAATCGGCACCCCGGGCGGAAAAAAGCGTGGTGATCTGCGCTTCGGTCAATTCAGTGCCTGGCTGCAGCGCCAGCACCTCTTCGATTGCCGGATCGACGCCACCAACTTTGCTGATCACCGGCGGCGCCTCAAGCGAGCCAGGCGTCCACTTACCCTCAAAGGCCAGCCCATCGGCATCGCTGGCACGCAAGACGCCTATGCGCATTTCAGGCGCCAGCCACCGATCGGCCTTTCTGATATAACGCGGATAGATGGTGAGCCGTGGCGCCAATGTCTTGCCGCTAGACTGTGTGATGTCAGCCAAGCGCTCCAAGCTTGGCCAGGGCGCTTCCGGGTTCACATGATCGATCGTCACCGGCGAGACGCCGCCCCAATCATTGATCCCGGCGGCTAGCAATTCCGCCCCGGTGCCTGCCGCCAAATTGGGCGGCGCCTGCAGGCTCACGTCAGCGGGAAGGAGCAAGCGCGCGGCAGCAATGGTCCATTGATGGTCAAGCGGATCAGCTGGCGGATGTGCATGCATGCGCGTGTCAGGCTTCGGCAGGAAATTCTGGATAATTACTTCCTGCACATGCCCATGGCGGGCGTGCGCTTCGGCAATCTTCACCAACGCGTCAACGCGTTCCTGCCGGGTTTCTCCAATGCCCACCAGAAGGCCGGTGGTAAACGGCACGCCAGCCTGGCCTGCCAATTCCAGCGTCTCAAAACGCTTGGCCGGCACCTTGTCCGGGCTGCCAAAATGCGGCCCGCCTCTTGCCGACAAGCGGTCCGAGCTGGTCTCAAGCATCATGCCCATGGACGCAGCAACCGGTTTAAGGGCGTCAAACTCTGCTGCGGTCAAGGTCCCCGGATTTAAGTGCGGCAGTAGCCCGGTCTGATCACGCACTAAGCCGGCCACATGCGCCAGATACTCGATGGTGGTCGCAAAGCCCATGGCATCAAGCGCTTCACGCGCAGCCCGGTAACGCAGCTCCGGTTTTTCGCCCAGCGTAAACAGCGCTTCCCGACAACCAGCCTTCTCACCGCGTCGGGCTATGTCGAGCACTTCGTCAGGAGACAGATACGCCTTCTGCCCCGGGCGTATTGGCTTAGCAAAGGTGCAATAATGGCAAACATCGCGGCAAGCCTTGGTCAGCGGGATGAAAACCTTCGGCGAAAAGGTGACAATCTGTCCAAATGCAGCATCCCTTTTGGCACGCGCCATGCGCATCAGATCATCGAGATCAGCATTGTCTAAGAGCGTTTGCGTCGTGTCTTTGCAATAGACATTCATCAGGATACCAGCCTAAAGCGTGCATCAGATCTTTCGAATAACTTAGCCAGAACCGCGCGCGTGCGCGGCCCTGTATCCTGCGTTGACAACCGGTCTAGATCTTCTGGTACGTCGCAATCCTGGGCAATCGAAGAGCATTGAACAATCTGAAGGCGAACATCGTTCGTGCGGGCCAGCCGACAATGCGCTGCCCGGCTGTTTGGCCCAAAACTGAAGGGCAGCCGAGCACCATCGGGAACAAGCAGCGCATTGGTGCCCGTACCCAGATGATCGGGAACCAGCACCGCCGAACCACTGGCATGCATCGTAGTCAACGCATTGATGTCATCATGCCGCACAGCCGGAATATCGGACGGCAAAACAAGGACTGTGGAAGCACCTTGTTTGGCGGCAAAAACGCGGCCTGCCTCGAGCGCCAGGTTCAGCCCGTGGAGCGGATCATCAACAATGAATGCGCCGACACCGCGCGCATGTCTTCGCGCCGTCGCATCGTTGGTGACAACGATCACGCCAGCCAATTGCGAAGCAGCGTTAATTGCACTCAACGTGTCCAAATACATCGCCTTGGCGAGGCGTACACGTTCGTCGGCGGTCAGTTGGGACGCCAACCGCGTCTTGGCCGTGGCAAAAGGTTTTACCGGCATCAGTGCCCAAACGGCCATCTCAACGTCCCCCGAGCGTTTGCGAGAATTCAACAACAGCAAGGGCCAAGCTTTCCTTGGCCGCTAAATCGACCATCATCGTGTCATGCGCCGTGACCACAACGTCAGCATTGGCGTTTCTGAAATCGTCGACCTGATCTTCATCGCGCGTATCGATCACATAGCCACTATAGAGCCCTTCATGCACGGCCGCCGCCGACGCCGCCGTGACCGGGAGATCAAAACCACGCATCATCGCTGCGGTTGGGCCCTTGATCGCTGCGCCGCCAACCACCGGCGTCACGCCGATAACAGGCACGTCGCGCGCCACAATCGTCTCGCGCATGCCTGGTACAGCAAGGATCGGATCAATCGAAAGGAACGGGTTAGACGGACAAACAATCACAGCGCTCAACTGCGGATCAGCGAACGCAGCCCGCACCTCTTCCGTCATCGTCGCAGAGCCAGCGCCCTTGAAAACGATCTCCTCAACCTTCGGCACGCACTTTGCTTCAACAAACCATTCATGAAAGCCATACCAGCCGTCTGTGCAGCGAATATGGGTGCTCACCCGTTCATCGGACATAGGCAAAATGGTCTCATAAAGCCCGAACCGCCGCGCAAAGTCGCGGGTGATGTCGGTCAATCGATCACCACGTGCAAGCCGCATCGTGCGCAGCATTTTTAAGCCCAGATCATGATCACCAATATTGAACCAAACCTCTTCGCCAAGTTCGCGCATCGAGTTCATCGCGTGCCAGGTTTCATCGCGACGACCCCATCCGCGATCCGGGTCAGCGCGACCGGAAAGCGTATAGATTTGCGTGTCGATGTCAGGACAGACAAACAGGCCGTAATGATCGGCATCATCGCCAGTATTGACGACAATGGTCAGGTCCTCGGCCGGGATGATGGAAGCAAGCCCCTGCGAGAGCTTTGCACCACCAACGCCACCGGACAGGGCGATGAATTTTCCTGAACCCATTTAACCGTCCTATTGGACCTGCGAAGCTGGCCTTTTGGGTCGAGAATTGCCCAAGAACCGGGTTTGATCAAGAAGGCGACCGCAAAAAATTTTATCAAATGGTCAAAATAAGTTGACGAATATCGCTTTTGTCGGAACATTCCCGACCAACACAAGCATGAGCCTGGTCCTGACAGCGCAAATCAGAAGGGAAATCTGCCATGGAATTTGGAATCTGCTTCAAGGGCGTCATCGAACCCGATCGCGCAAAAGCCCTTGTCCGCTTGGCGGAATATTCAGGTTTCACCTATTGCTGGTTCTACGACAGTCATATTCTCTGGCGTGACAGCTATGTCTCGATGGCCATGCTTATCGACCATACGGAAAAAATGCGGTTTGGCCCCTGTGTGACCAACCCCAACAGCCGCGACTGGTCTGTTGCAGCAAGCCTTTTCGGGTCACTCGCCAAACAGTCGGGCGACCGTTTTGATGTCGGGATCGGCCGTGGCGACAGCGCTGTGCGCGTCATGGGTAAGAAGCCGGCAACACTGGCGCGCATGGAAGAATTCACCGAGGTGTTGCGCAAACTGATCAAAGGCGAAGAAGTCCAATATGGCGATTGCCCGGAGCCAGTCCAATTCCCCTGGGCCGTAGGGCACGAGCCGCCCATGTGGATCGCCGCCTACGGGCCGAAAGCACTTTCAACCGCCGGCCGGGTCGGGGATGGTTTGATCCTGCAGATTGCCGACCCCGGTATCTGCAAATGGCTTGGTGACACGGCCAAGAAGGCCGGCGAAGAAGGCGGCCGCGACATGTCCAATTATCGCATTATGGCCGCCGCGCCCGCCTTTACCGGCGAGATCAAACGGGCACGCGAGCATGTGAAGTGGTTCCCGGCAATGGTCGGCAACCACGTCGCCGATATCGTCGAAAAATATGGCAGCGACACCGATCTGATGCCACCAAGTCTCTTATCATACATCGAGAAGCGGCGCGGCTATGACTACTCAAAGCATGGCCAGAGCGATAACCCATTCCTGGAATTCATCACCGATGACATCATCGATTCATTCGCGGTCCTCGGCACACCAGAGCAACATGTGGCCAAGTTAAAGGAGCTGGAAAAGGTCGGCGTCACCCAATTCAACATCTATCTGGACAGCGGCGATGAAGAAAAAATCATCGCCGACTACGGCCACGAAATCATCCCGGAATTCAGAGCCGCGTCCTGATCGCACCCGCCAGATCCGGGCGCAAATAGGCTTCCGGATAGGGCGCGGGATGAAATGGGCCGAGCGGCACGACACCATTCCAGGAACGCCCGAAATATCCTTGGCGGCAATGAAGAAGTGAGCCCGCGTCCGCGACACCCTCCATTGCATAAACCCGGCAAAGCCATCGCCACAAATGCGGATAGTCGAGGATCCGCGCGCCATTCAGTTTCATGCGTACATAATAGACCGGATCATGCCGATAGAGTGTCGGGAACAAGCGCAGATCGGTTTCATTGAACGCATCCCCGGTAAGGAATGCGCGACCGTCAGAAAGCAAATCCTCAAGATAAGCCAACGTCTCAAAATAGGCTTCAAACGCCTCGGCATAGATCTGCTGACTGGATGAAAAGCCTGCCTTGTACGCCCCATTATTGATCGTGACATATATCCGCTCATTAAGCGCTGCGATGATCGGCTGCAGATCCGGATCGTCGGGTGCCAGGCGTGGCCGGTCTTCAGACAAGCTGCCAAGCGAACTTGCGTGCGCATCCAACATCCGCACAATTTCGGCGCTTTCATTGCTGACGATCCGACCGGCAACCTTGTCATAAAGGATCGGCAGGGACTTCTCCTCAGACCCTTCACGCTCATAGATCTGTTTTGCCAGTCGGAGCTTTTCGCCGGTCCCAGTATCATGCGTGCACTCTGGCAGGCGCGTTCCCGTCAGGCTCGCCTCTCGATTGGGCGCAAATTCCCAGAAGTTCGGGCCGGCTGGGTCATCTTCACCCGTACGATTGGGAAACGCGACGTCGAGCGTAATGCTGTTCTGCAACCCCAACAGGTTCCGCGCCAGCGTCACCCGATGACACCAGGGGCAATTGAGCGCCACGAATAAATGGTAACGGCCTGGCTCGGCCGGAAAATCCAAATCGCCGACCGCCTGGCGGAACCCGCTGGCACCGCGCACAAATTCACCCTGCGCGCGGCGTCCCGTCGCGTTAGCTTGGTCTTCTTCCGTCGAGCGATCACTGGTCATCGCCTATCTGCGTCCTCTTCGACCAAGGATGCAAGATGTTTACGGCCAAGGCCAACCCGAAGCACCAAGCCTAGGAAACGGTAAATCAGTCGATAGGTCCGACGGTTCCAGGGTTTTCGTTTCCCGTAACAGTTGCAGTGCCCATGCTATTGTCCCCGCTGAGGCGACTGCTGATGCGCGCGACGGTGCGATCGTCAGCATTGGGCATCTCACAATCGTAGCGGACCCAACGGCTCGCAGGTGAGCGACGGTTCACCAACCGTCCATTGTGTTCAAAGCAATACATCGCAAAGGTCTCGCAATAGTCTGCCGGACCATAACAGGACTGGTTGCCTGCCGCATGTGCAGGCGCTGCCATCATGGTTGGTGTAATGGCAACCGCCAAGAGGGTCGCCGCGGACAAAAACTTCTTCATCATTGTTTCCTTGTTGCGCCAACACGCCATGTGCCGGCTTCGATGCGGCGGCTACTAGACTTCGGCGAACGACCAAGCTTGAGGCTCTTGTGAGGAAACCATGCGGATTTATGAGGGTGGGCGCCCATCGACCAAAATAACCAAACGGCGCAGGAGAAGCGCTTGAGTCGATGGCGCTCGGGGCTGCGGAATTAAGGTTGTTTCCCTTGGCATAGATGAAGGCCTTTACCGTTTATTTTCAATGGCTTGAGACTAAAGACCTAAACGATCACAAATTCTTCAAACATCCCTCAAGTCTTTCGGTAGGGCGACGCGCATAAGACATCGGTAACTCGGTTTTGGCGACGCCATCCGCGCCTCCAAAGCCAACAATTCTCAAGGATCAGTAAAATGAAACCCAGCATGTTCAAACGCCTTCTTCGCAGCCCCCGCGCCGCGCTTAACAAACGGTCTTTTTTACGCGAGACCAAGCATTTGACCGCTCGCCTGCGCAAAGACGCCGGCCTGCCACCACATTTTGAATAAGCCTTGTGCGGCGTCGGCCATTCTTTGCTAATGGTCGGCGCACATCGGTTGATGTTGCTACTTGAATGACAGGAAGCCGATACCGCGTAACCGATCAATCGTCGAAAGGACATCGGGCATTAACATGTCCGGTTCTACATCAAACTCTTCGCTCAATGCGGCGCCAATCTGCTCCACGTTGCGCGAGCCATCACACAACTCCCAAATCGCAATGCCCGAGGCGTTGAGCCACAAACTGGCTTTGTCTGAACTGCGCTCCAACAACAGATCGTCGAGCAGGCGCCCTTCCATGATGCCATCGGCCCAAAGCGGCTGCGTCTTCATCCCGGCGGGTTTGACCGCGCCGCCGGCCCGCATGATTTGCCCTTCAAGGATTTTCATAAAGTCGGCGCCATAGTCATGCTGAGGCGTAATATCGCTGTCGACGGCGGACCACGGCGCATACTGATATTTGTTGAACAAAACAGCGCCGTCTTCGCTCAAGATCGATTGGCAGTAATGGATCACGGGCGCGTCCGGGACGTCCACCGGATCCCAATTGGTGCAAATACCCAATGACCCCGCCTCATGCACCAATCCATATTCGGCACACGCAATGATGTACGCAAACATATCGGACTCGCGGATCGGCTGGCCCTCCGCGTCGCGATAATGGTCTCGTACGATACCGGTCAGTTCGAGCCATCGCGCACATATCCGCCTCAAATCGCGCGTGTGAATGAGGTTCGGTATCATCACCGGATCAACTGGCAATTCCGTGTTGGCGCAATAATCATCAAGGAAAGCAAACTTGGCGCCAAGGCCAAAAGGATTGCCGGGCCCCGGTTTCGATGGTTTCAGCTCAACCCACCACTGGCCGATCGGATGTCCCGGAACGACTCGTTGATCAATCGGCTTGCGGAAAACGCAATCGGGATCGAGCAACAAAACAGTGCCCTCCGGCTGATCACGATAGAGCCATTCTAGTAGAGAAGCTGGTTTGTTGTAGATCGGATAGTGGTCACCCGTTTGGGGATGCACATCCCACGGCGTAGTAGCGACACATTTTGCGTGCTGATGCGTCGGCAAGCGGTCAGGCGTGTCTGTTGCAACCAGTCGGATAAGGGCTCCATCCTGATCAACCTGCTTCCACGAATATTCCAGCAGTTCAGATTGCCACTGCATGAATGGGTTATCATTGGTGCTGAAAACGGTGTAAAACATCAGATGGAAACTCTTTCATGCAGAGCTGATTGACGCAACGGCAATTCGTTCAAGCACTTACCATGGCTTGATACGTGGCGCACGGGACGCATTGATCCCAATCATCATCGGACTTGATCGTAATGGGGTCGGGACAACGGCCAGCAAACACATCGGGGTGCGCACATTTGCGATGAAGATCCATCCCGGCAAAGCGCTCAAATTCCGCCAATGTGCGCTTGGTGCCCAATCCGTATCGCCCAAGCGCTTTTTGGTCGGCAGGCGCATCGCTGTAGACAAGTTTTGCCAGACGATCGATCGCTACCTTGTTTTTCGCCTGCACAACCGCATCACCATGCTCCCAATGACGGCGCGGTGGGCCATCCAGATGCAGCATGTGCCAGGCGACAATACTGTCTGGTACGAAGAAGTCGTATCCATGCGTGAATGAGCGCACGCTCAACGCAAATTCCTCGCCCCAATAATAATGGTCCGGATCCTGCCGCACTTCGTCGGCCCAAATACCGAGCGTGAAGACAAATTGCCCGGACAAGAACCGGTTTCGGGTGTTGCGTGCCGAAGATTTTTCGCCCCAAACAAACCAGGGCGCCCACCCCGATTTGGGACCCCAGCTCTCGACACGGCTGACACAGATACAGGTGTCGGTTGCCCGCCGGATGCCATTTTTTTCATCTGTGTGAAACAGCGGCGCAATCATGGATATCAACGGCTTGTCCGC
>JBCCRB010000068.1:0-9883 GCA_039208465.1 Pseudomonadota bacterium | reverse complement strand
GTTCAATTTGGCGGTCAGACACCGCTGAAGCTCGCCGAAGCGCTGCAGGCGGCCGGGATCCCGATCCTTGGCACCTCGCCTGACGCGATTGATCTGGCGGAAGATCGCGACCGCTTTCAAAAGCTGCTCATCAATTTGAAGCTAACCCAGCCGAAGAACGGCATCGCCCACTCTGTTGAGCAGTCGCGCCTGGTGGCGCAGGATCTCGGCTTTCCGTTGGTGGTGCGCCCATCTTACGTGTTGGGCGGTCGGGCTATGCAGATCGTGCGCGATGCCAAGGCGCTCGACAGCTATCTCTTGTCCACCGTGCCGGAGTTGATCCCCGAAGATATCAAGGCACGCTACCCGAACGACAAGACCGGCCAGATCAACACTCTGCTGGGCACCAACCCGCTTTTGTTTGACACCTATCTTTCCGGTGCCGTTGAAGTGGACGTGGACTGTATCTGCGATGGCCACGACGTATATGTGTGCGGTGTGATGGAGCATATTGAAGAAGCGGGCATCCATTCCGGCGACAGCGCCTGCTCGCTGCCGGTTCACACGCTCAGCACCGAGACGGTGGCCGCGCTGAAGGCGCAGACCCATCAGCTCGCCATGGCGCTCAATGTCGGCGGCCTGATGAATGTGCAGTTCGCGATCAAGGATGGTGAAATCTTCATTCTCGAAGTGAACCCGCGCGCCTCGCGGACCGTGCCGTTTGTTGCCAAGACGGTTGGGCTCCCGATTGCAAAAATCGCAGCCCGCGTGATGACCGGCGAAAAGCTGGACGGCGCCATCGGCCATTATGGCAGCCCGGTTGACGCCGATGAATTGGACCATATCGCGATCAAGGAAGCGGTGTTCCCGTTCTCCAAATTCCCGGGCGTTGACACGCTGCTTGGACCGGAGATGCGTTCAACTGGTGAAGTGATGGGCCTTGATACCGATTATGCGATGGCGTTTGCCAAGGCCCAACTCGGGGCAGGCAGTGAATTGCCGAAAACCGGCACGGTTTTTGTCTCCGTCAAAGACGAGGACAAGGAAGCCATCGCGGCGACAGCAAGCCTGTTTGCTACACTTGGTTTTCGCGTCATGGCGACCGGCGGGACGCAAACATTCCTCGTCGAGCAGGGCATCGACGCGGTGCGGATCAACAAGGTTTTGGAAGGGCGTCCGCATGTGGAAGATGCGATCCGAAACCGGGAAATCCAGCTGGTCATCAACACGACATCCGGCAGCAAGGCGATCTCGGATTCCAAATCCATCCGCCGCGCCGCGCTTGAGCACAAATTGCCTTACTTCACGACGGTTGCCGGTGCGATTGCCGCCGGCGAAGCGGTCAAAGCGCTTGCTGGCGGCAAGCTCGAAGTGCGCCCGCTGCAGGCCTATTTCGACTAAGTCGGTTCAATGGTGACGATGACCGGCGCGTGATCGCTGCTGGTGTTGGCATCAAGCGCTTCTTCAAAATGGTCGGCGTAAACCTGGTAATCGGCGAACGTGGCACGCCGTGCCGGGGTATCCGGATGCAGGCCAGCCGACACAAGTATGTAATCGAGAATCGCCGTTTTTTCGGTCGTCGGATCACGGAACGTTGCCGGTCGTTGCGGCTGCTGCGATGCAGCCCATTGCTCGGTGTCGAACAGGAGGTAGTTGCGCGCCAGTTCGGGCAAATCATCCGGCAAGGCATCACCATGAGCGGAGCCCAGCGCGTGGACCGTTCGACGCTGCGTAATAATATCGAGCGTATAGGATTGCGGGCCATCGTTGAAATCGCCCATGACCAGAACCGGGCGCAGCCGATCATGGCTCAAATCATGGCGCACACGCGCATATAAGGCTGCGGCTTCGCCGGCGCGTTTGGCGACCTGGTCAACACCGGCCTCTGCGCGTTCGAGGAAATAACGAGACAATTTGGCCTCATTTCCCTCGATGGTATCGATAACATCCGCATCGACACGCGTGCCCGGTGATTTCAGGTGCACGCTATAGATGACCATTTCGCCAATTGGTGGTACATTGATAACCGCGCGCAAGGCCGGACGGGAAAACTGGGCAGCACTGTCGAGGATGGTATCCTTGATCAAACCGCCAAAGCCGCCAATTTCATGCGCCTCGCGGATCGGAAATCTTGATGCAATCGCCAACGACGCGTTTGTGTAGACAGACGGTTCATCGGCGTTGAAACGGGGTTCAGTGATAAAAGCAAATTCTGAATAGCCGAGCTGATCGCACAAATATTGCAACTCACCGGCCGAGACGACTTCCTGAAACGCGATTACGTCAGCGTCAATCGTTGCAAGCACGGATGCCAACCAGCCGGTTTTTGCGGCCCAACTGGCTGGCGTGTGAACACGCTGCGCATCCTTTTGATGCCAAAAAATGCCGGGTTTGGCCCAATGGAGCAGGTTGAGCGTGGCGAATTTTACCATTGTGGCTGCTCCTTTATTGGATTTTTCTAACCGTGGCAGCCTTTGTTTGGAAGGCATTCTTGGCCGGACCTTACGTACCGGCGCGCTGCGGATGTTGCGAAGTGTCCGAGAAACACCTATTTGCGGGGTATCGACATTAGGCCTAACGACCCAACGACCTATATGCCCATTTCAGGGCATGCGCCGCGACCGTCCTCACTCCTCTTTATCGATCAGATCGCGCCACGGATTGGCGCACGTCACTTACGCGATGAAAAGGATACGCGACATGGCACAAGGTACCGTAAAATGGTTCAACACAACAAAAGGCTTTGGCTTCATTGAGCCGGTAGACGGCGGCAATGATGTCTTCGTTCACATTTCGGCAGTGGAGCGCTCCGGCATGGCCAGTTTGGCCGAAGGCCAGAAAGTCAATTACGACCTGGAACAGGATCGCCGTTCCGGTAAGTTTGCTGCAGCAAATCTGTCGGCTGTCTAACGAAAGCCGCAAAGGCCGTTAAGACGGCCCTTGCGACTGGTTTTGCCTGAACTGCCCCCCGCGCTCTTGCAAAGGGGGTTGTTTTGCATAATCTGGCGCAAAATTGGTGCGGTTCCCGCGTATGACAGGGCGGGGGCCGTTTTTATTTCATCGTCGCAGGATATGTGCGGCGCAAAAAAGAAAAGAAGGCTGGAACAATGGAAAAAGTTCCCATGACGCGCAATGGCTATGCCCAATTGCAGGAAGAATTTCGCTGGCGCACACAAGAAGAGCGGCCACGCATCATCGAAGCCATCGCCGAAGCAAGGGCACATGGTGATCTGTCCGAAAATGCTGAATATCACGCCGCCAAGGAAGCGCAGGGCCACAATGAAGGACGTGTGTCCGAACTGGAAGGCCTGATTTCGCGCGCACAAGTTATCGATGTGGCTTCGATGTCCGGCGATACGGTCAAGTTTGGCGCGACGGTTACCCTTATTGATGAGGAAACCGAGGCGACGAAAATCTATCAGATCGTCGGCGATCAGGAAGCGGACGTAAAAGCCGGTAAGATTTCGATCTCATCGCCGATCGCGCGTGCCATGATTGGCAAGGAATCGGGCGATTCCATCGAAGTGCAGGCACCGGGCGGTGCACGATCCTATGAGATCGAGGCTGTGAAGTTCGTCTGACAGGCGATTGGGTGGGTCGTTTCGCCCAATGCCGGAACAAGCAGGTTGACCGGTGGCGCAATCTTCAAATCTGAACAGTTTGATCGTCATCGCGCCGAACTTCAAACGGCGTTTATCAGGTGTGACCTCGACGATCATCCAATTGATCCCGCTGCAAAGGCGGACAGGGCTGGGGATCGCCACAACTGGCGCAGGCCTGCCCGCTTCACTACCGCGCCTGATGGTCTGGTCCTGGATCCATCTTTATAAAAAGCCCGATGATGGCAAACCACGTGTCTGGCATGCCCGTCGTAACACCGAGATGCTCGGCGGCCTGGTGTTGCGCGACCTATTGCGGGTCCCGATAAAGCTCGTCTTCACGTCTGCCTCACAACGCCAACACACACGCTACACCAAATGGCTGATCAACCGGATGGACGCGGTCATCGCGACGAGCCGGAAAACGGCGGCTTATTTGGACGTTCCCAATCAAGTTGTAATGCATGGGATCGACACGGAACGATTTTGCCCGCCAAAGGATAAGTCCGCAGCGAAAAAAGCCGTCGGTTTGCCGGAAGACCGGAAGATTATCGGCTGCTTCGGCCGCATCCGGGCTCAGAAAGGCACCGATCTTTTTGCCAAAGCTATGATGAGCGCACTGAAAGATCGTCCCGGTTGGACCGCGATCATCGCCGGGCGTGCGACCGAAGCCCACCAAACATTTCAACGTGCTTTGGAAAAACAGATTGCCGACGCTGGCATGGCAGACAAAATCCTGTTTGTCGGCGAGCATACGGATATTGAACGCTGGTACCAAGCGCTGGACCTTTTTATTGCGCCGCAACGCTGGGAAGGATTTGGGCTGACACCCATCGAGGCCATGGCATCAGGTGTCCCTGTTCTTGCGACCGATGTGGGCGCATTCTCCGAACTTGTTATTGACGGAAAAACCGGTTTCATTTTGGCTGATCTGGAAGTGCAGACAATGGCAAAAGCTGCGGGGGAATTGATGGATAACGATGTCATGCGGATGTCCATGGCGGACGCATCTCGCGCTCATATGATCGAGGATTTCCCGCTCATTCGAGAAGTGCGTGAATTGGCGCAGGTCTATGCCGACGTTTCCGGCAGGCAATTGTCCGACCTTTTTCGCGAGGACGGAAAGTGACCCGCTTTGCGGCTATCACAACGCAGAACACCAACCCGTTGATTGCAGCGCTTGGTTCTGACTGCGATATTCTCGATCCTGGTTTGCGTGTCTCGGGTGTGGCGCATGACGACCTTGCCCTTATAGCTGCGCGTAATGCCAAGCGGCGCCAAATTCGCTACCCGCAAATCTTCGGCAACCCGATTGTCGAACGGGTTTACAAGAACAATTATGCAAGGAAGCTGAAGCGCCAATATGCGGCCCTACACCGACAGCTGAGCGCCGACACAACGCGCACAGTCATTATTTTCAACGGTTTCCTGGCGCCTAACGCCGTTGCCGATGTCGCCGCGCGCGACTTGGGCATGCGGCGGCTTTATGTCGAAAACGGCTACTTTCCGGGCACGTTACAGGCTGATCCCCAGGGCATTAACGGGCTGAGCAGCTTGCCGCGGTCGCCGGACTTTTATGATGGTTTGGCGGCAGAAGAACTCGGCGACGACTGGCCAGATACATTCGAAATACGCACGTCGAAACTTCGGGACGATGGTGGCCGCACGGCCCTGCCGAAATCCTTTGTCTTTGTCCCATTCCAAGTTCCCAGCGATATGCAGATTTTGGCGCTGTCGCCCTGGATTCGCGATATGGAGCATTTGTTCGCGCAGATACGCGCGCTCGCACTTTCTCACAAAGACCAGCACTTTGTGATCAAGGAACATCCGAGTTTTCCTCGCTCAATCCAGCGTAAGGTTGATAGACCGCCTAATGTCCATTTCGCCAATCATGCTGTGACCAGAGACCTGTTGGAGGCGTGCGATGCTGTCATCACCGTTAATTCAACGGTCGGCCTGGAGGCGCTCGTGTTGGGCAAAAAGGTAATTACGCTTGGGGAGGCCCATTATGCGATCGATGGTCTGGTCTTGCGTGCCGAGGATGAACAAGCATTGACCGAAGCATTTTCCCGATTGGCGCAATGGAAAGCGCATAAGCAGCGGCGGGAGAAGTTCATTCGCTTCGTGCACAACAGGTTTCTGATACCTGGCGATCGGCGCCAACCGACCGCCGGGACCATTTCCGCGCTGCAGGGGCGCGCCACAGGCATTGATGCCTATTCTAAGATCTTGGGCGGATTTCTCCATGCTGCGTCTCCTCATTAATTTGGATCGTGCGGTCGACCGCCGCGCTCATATGGAAAAATTACTGTCTGAGATGGGCGTTGAATGGGAACGGGTTCCCGCTTTCGACCGTCGCGAGTTTGAGCCCGGATTCGTCGAAGACGTCTATGAAAAGAGCGCTATGGTCCACCAGGACGAAGGCTCCATCGGGTCTTTCATGACCCACCGAGCCTGTTGGCAGCGACTCATAGATAGCGATGAAGAACACGCGCTCATCCTGGAAGACGATTTGGTTTTTGGCGTGGGCGCGCGGCGTTTTCTGACGGACGCGTCCTGGCTTCCCCAATCGCACTGGAAATGCATTGTGCATTTAGAAACCTTTGGCCGGGTCACCGTTTTGGATGCTGAGCCTGTTGATAAAGCGTATGCCTACGGTCTGCATGCTCTGCACATGGTTCACCATGGCTCAGCGGCGTACCTGATCCACCGCGAAGTCGCCGAGGCGGCGTTAAAAGCATCGTCTGACCTCAACAATGTGCCCGATGAGTTTTTGTTTATGCCGCCACCTGCCAACACGGTAACAAAACTGCCGATCTTACAGGCCGTGCCAGCGCCATTTGTCCAAGAGGACATATTGGAACGCATGGGTGGGCAGAAATCGACCCACCGCAGCCTGGTTGCCGAAACACGCAAGGGCAATCGCAAAGGCCTAACGAAACTCAAGATGAAACTACGACATTTGCTTATAAAACGTTGGATTTTATTGGTCGGTCTGATTACCGATGGCATTAGAGGTCGGAAAACAGGGGTAATCGACTTCAAGTGAGGGTGTAAGACTTAGGCGGCGGAAGTTTTGGGGAAAAATTGGATCGATGCGACCGGGTGCCTGCGATGGGGGCCGCAAAACCCGACCGGTGTTCCACGGGTTGAAATGAAGGTGGCGGCAGCTGCAATTGAACAGCCTGACTTTGGACTGGCCTATCTGGACCGCACACGCGGTGTCTACCGACCGTGCGGTGTTGAGGATTTAGATTATCTGAAGGCGCTGGTGGCGATGCTCGACTCGCCTGAGGCAGTGGCCGATCTTGATTTTTACTGGCGGCACCGTGCCTCAATCATCAAGAACTTTGAGGCAGAGACCGGGCGCAACCTCGCCGCCCTGCTAATCGGCAACAAAAAGCGCCGTGGCGTCGGCTACTCGCTGGTAAAGCTCGGTGTGCGTACCGTCGTCAACGGCGCAAAACTGTATTACCGTATGACGGGCAGGCTGCTGTTTGTCGGCAAGGAATCGGCAAAGCTTGAAAACGGCAGCGCGTTGCTGGTGTCTCATATTGTCGACAGGCGGGACGTCTGCGCGCGCGCGATTGCACAGCAACAGCTGAAAACACGCTATCTGGTGCACGACATCATTCCGCTCGTCCAACCCGCCTCACATCCGAGCCGCATGATCACTAGCTTTGACCGGTGGCTGCGCCGCGCTGCCGCTGAAAAAGCAAAACTCATCTGCGTGTCCAACGGAACAGCACGTGATCTCGAGCAGTGGTTTCGCGATAAGGTCGGGATCGATTACAGCCGTCAAATCCACGCTTGCCCGCTGACCGGCGTTGGCTTGCCGGTGGCCGGTGACACGCAGCCGGTCAAGGCAATCGGCGATGACCGGTTTGTGCTTTATGTCTCAACCTTCAACCCGCGAAAGAACCATGATTTTCTCGTTGAGGTTTGGGATCAGCTGATCGCCGAACGGGGCGCCGAATCAACGCCGTTACTTGTCCTGATCGGGCGCGATAAGCCGTACAAGACGTTTCAAGCCGCGTTGGCGGCTCATCCGACTGCTGCTGCCAAGATCATTAATCTCGGATCAGTGTCTAATGAAACGCTGCGCTGGGCTTACAAGACTTGCTTGTTCGCGGTTTTTCCCTCGCAAGCTGAAGGATGGGGGTTGGGTGTCACCGAAGCTTTGCGGTTCGGCAAACCCGTCATCCATACGGACACACCACAGTTGAACGAAGCGTCGCAAGGTCTGATGCCTGCCCTTGCAAACAGAGACCATAAGAGCTGGACTGCCCGAACGGGCGCTTGGATTGGCGACCGAGCTGCGATCAAACCCTACCGGGATGCAGCCGAACGCTTCGAAGAGGCGCAAGACGGCGGATTTGCAAACCGTGTTTTGAGCGTGTTGCGCACGCCTTAATAGCGGGCTCGTTTGTCACACTGACCTGTTTGGCACGGCAGCGTTCTCAGCGGCTCCACGGCGGGCAAATCAAATGGCTGGTTCAAAAGAAACCTGTTCAGGGTGAATGTACCAGTCATCGTAATCGGAGATGTGATCAAACAACCGCCGGTAGCCATGGCTTTCCAGCAGCTCACGTATCCCATCTCGCTCGGGCCGGTGGTTGTGTTCGACCGTCAGAACAGAGAAACGATGCTTTGAAAAATCAAAGGCACGCAGGATCTCCAGCTCACTTCCCTCAGTATCCAGCGAGATGTAATCTATGAGCTCGGGCGCCCCATGTTCAGCCAGTAAATCGTTGAGCCCGACGGTCGTCACTTCTATTGGCTGACCAAGCTGGTTGTCTGACTTCGCTGGCTGTTCCAAATGCTTGCGAATCCCCGAATGGGTTGGCTCGGCAGCCTGAAGAAACTCAACCGTTTCGCCTGACTTTGACCAAACACAACGCGTGTCGATCAATGCTCGCCGGTTGCTTTTTAGTGCATTATGCCAATGCGGGGCCGGTTCCGCGAGAATGCCCCGCCACCCATATTTGTCCTCTAACAGGAATGAGTTGGAGTATTGGACACCATCTGTTGCACCAAATTCAACAAAAAAACCGCCACGCTTACCCATAGTCATAGCCAAGGCAAACAGGTCCTGGCACTTTTGCCCTTTGCCCGCATGGAAATTGACGAGCACATATTCAGCACGATCAGGGCCGACCGCCTCGGCAAGCTTTGCAAAATCGTCTACGAACCCATATTTGATGAAAAACGCCTTGTACTCATCGTGGCGCCTTGCATCCGTGATCGTCCTGTTGATCCGGCTGCGCAGCCATTTCATCACAGAACGGTTTTGCTTGCCGGACAAATAAACTCTCCTGAAACTGTGGTATTTGGCACCGAGGGCCTAGGACTGATGCAACGTTGTCACTATGCTACTAGCGGACATAAATGGTTGGAACAATGACAGCTGAGACACTCCACACACCCGTTCTGATTATCGGTTCCGGCCCAGCCGGGTACACAGCGGCGATCTATGCCGCCCGCGCGATGCTCAACCCGATCATGATCGCTGGCATACAGCAGGGCGGTCAGTTAACAATCACGACTGAAGTTGAAAACTATCCGGGCTATGCAGACGCGGTGCAAGGTCCATGGATGATGGATCAAATGCGCCAACAGGCGGAAAATGTCGGCACCGATATCCGCCAGGACGTCATCACCGAGGTGGATCTGGCGAGCCGGCCTTTCCGCGCCATCGGCGACAGCGGCACGGTTTACACCGGTGACGCGCTGGTCATCTGTACAGGCGCACAGGCCAAGTGGCTTGGCATTGAAGGTGAGCAGAAGTTTATGGGCTTTGGCGTGTCAGCCTGTGCGACCTGCGATGGCTTCTTCTATCGTGACAAGGAGGTTGTGGTTGTCGGTGGTGGCAATACTGCCGTTGAAGAGGCGCTTTATCTGTCCAATCTTGCCAAGACCGTGACACTGGTCCACCGGCGCGATGAGCTGCGGGCCGAAAAGATCCTCCAGGACCGGCTCATGAAGAAGGCCAATGTGAATGTTGTCTGGGACAGTGAATTGGTGGATATCGAGGGCGAAAAGACAAATCCCGCGCTTCCAGCGGCTGTGACCCACGCGGTCATCAAGAATCGCAATAATGATGAGATCACCAAGCTTGCCGTGCATGGGATATTCATCGCGATTGGGCATGCCCCTGCTGTCTCGCTGTTCGAAGGAAAGCTGAAACAGAAATCAAATGGCTATTTGTGGACGGCGCCTGACTCCACCCTCACGTCAATGCCCGGCGTGTTCGCCGCCGGCGATGTCACCGATGATATCTATCGGCAAGCGGTGACGGCTGCCGG
>JBCCRB010000067.1:0-9948 GCA_039208465.1 Pseudomonadota bacterium | reverse complement strand
CGCCAACAGCTTGAGCCCGATCAGCATGCAGTGCAGCGGGTCATCATTGAGTTCGCGCGCCCGGGCAAACAGATCGTCATAGAGCGCGTTCTCAACCTCAATGTATCGCTCAAGCATGGCGCGGGCGAGCGCGTTCTTGTCCTTGAAATGGTAGAAGAAGCCACCGCGCGAGATTTCAGCGGCGGCGACGATCTCGTCAATGGACGTTGCTTCAAAGCCTTTTTCCAAAACTGCCGCTTCCGCAATGTCGAGGATACGGGTGCGGGTATCGGTTTTCTGGTCCATGCCGGCTTTCCCACTGTACTGCGAGTCCAGTTGACAGTGTAGCAAGCGAAAAGCGGCATAAAAAGAACCAGCTAACGCTCTGATATGATGAGGAAAAATAAAATCGCCCGACCTGACCATCTGTTCACTATCGAACCAGCATCACCGTGAATATGTCGTTGGCCAGACATTGAAAGGAACCGACACATGCGCATTCAACAGCTCGCAAGCACAAAGCGCTTCTTCCTCGCCGATGGCGGGCTCGAGACCTACATGATTTTTGACAAGGGGTATGATCTTCCCTGCTTTTCTGCCGCCGTTCTGCTCGACAGCGAGCAAGGCCGCCGCGATCTGCGCGCCTATTTTGAGCGCTACATTGACATTGCCCGTCAATCAAAGCGCGGGTTTGTGCTGGACGCGCCGACCTGGCGGGCAGGTATGGCGTGGGCAGGCCCGCTCGGCCAAACGGTGGCGCAAGTCATGGACACCAACGCTCGTGCTGTCGCGTTTGTTTCTGCCATTCGAGAGCAACATGAAAGCGAAGACCTCCCCATTTTGATCAATGGACTGGTCGGTCCTGCAGGCGATGCCTATGCACCCGATGAACCGCTTGGGGCGCAAGACGCCTTCCTGATCCACTCACCGCAAGTGCATGCGCTGGGCAAAGCCGGTGTGGACATGATCAGCGCCATGACGCTGACCCATGCCAGCGAAGCCATTGGCATCGTGCAAGCCGCGCAGGAAGTTGACGTGCCGGTCGCCATTGCCTTCACTTTGGAGACAGACGGTCGCCTGCCATCGGGGCAAACACTTGGCGAGGCAGTCGCCGAGGTGGACACGGCCACCAACAAGGGCCCGCTTTACTACATGATCAATTGTGCGCATCCGGACCATTTTGCCGGCATTCTTGACACACAAGCAGATTGGATCGCGCGCATTGGTGGCATTCGCTCAAACGCTTCGCGCATGAGCCATGCTGAATTGGATGAAGCCGAAGAGCTCGATGATGGCAATCCGGTCGAGCTTGGCGATCTGAACGCTGCCCTGGCGCGTCTGTTGCCCAACATCCGCGTCATCGGCGGCTGCTGCGGTACCGACCATCGCCATGTGGGCTGTATCGCCGGACATCATGAGCATCGAACCGCCGCTTAGCCAATGCTGAATAATCCTATTGCCCATTCGTTCTCGGAAACGGACATGATGAAGAACCCAACCAAACCAACCATGCGCCCCGCGACCATGGAAGACGCCCAAAACCTGGCGAAACTGATTGACATCGCCGGTGAAGGCATTCCCAACTGGCTGTGGTCGAAATCCAGCGACGCGCAGCACACGCCGCTCGATATCGGAACGCAGCGCGCGCGCAGACCGTCCGGTGGCTTTTCCTACACCAACGCTTTTGTCGCCGACATTGAAGGCAACATTGCGGGCATGCTGTTGGGCTATCCGATCACGCAAGCCCCGGATGATGACCCCGACGATTTGCCCGCCCCGATCGCACCCTTTGTTGAACTGGAAAAACACTCGGTTGCCACCTGGTATGTCAATGCACTCGCGGTCTTTGCGGAACATCATGGCAAGGGCATCGGGAGCGCTCTAATGGCCCTGGCAGAGGATGAGGCCCGCAAAGCGGCCATGTCGAAGATGAGCATCCAGGTTTATGGCCAAAACCACGGCGCCGTTCGCTTGTACAGACGTCTCGGATACCAATTGGCCGAAAAGGCGCCGGTGCGCTTGCACCCCTGCCAACCCTTCTACACTGGGGACGTGCTGCTTTTGATCAAGGCGCTGTAGGGGCGGTATTGGAGTTTGCGATTTACCGACGCATAAAGCGCTAAATCGCGCCGGTTACACCCGTTTCCCGACGGTCAGACCCCTCACCTTTTCGACAATTGCCGCCGCATCCATCCCGTGGTGGCGATAAAGGTCGCCGATCGTGCCGGTCTGGCCGAAATGCTCAACACCCAAGGGCACGGTCTGATGCCCTTCAACCGCGCCCAGCCAGGCAAGCGTTGCCGGATGGCCGTCGATGACCGTGATCAGTTTGCAGTGCCGTGGCAAATCGCCCATCAGTGTCTCAATATGGGAGCGGGCAGCGCTGTTGCCGCGCGAGCGGGCGCGCTGAGCGGCAGTCCAACCCGCGTTCAAACGGTCGGCTGACGTCACGGCGAGCACACCGACATCGCGGCGCCCCTCCCCGATCATGCCCGCTGCCTTGATCGCTTCTGGCGCCACAGCGCCCTGATAGGCAATCACCACTTCGCAGTTGGGACCGGGCTTGCGCAGCCAATAGGCGCCATCGATGGACCCCTGGCGAAAATCCTCGTCGGCCCGAGTACCGGGCTGTTCGATCGGGTTGGTGGTCAGGCGCAAATAGACCGAACCGCCCGTCTCATCGCGCAACCATGTGCGTTCATCCGGATCGCCCTCACCGTCGCGCTGCAGGTAGTCAAACGCCCATTGCATGATCACCGCCAGTTCATCGGCAAAGGCCGGCTCGAACGCGGCCAAACCGTCCTGGCTCATGCCGATTAAAGGCGAGCCGACCGATTGGTGGGCACCGCCCTCCGGCGCCAAGGTCACGCCCGACGGTGTGCCCACCAGGATGAAGCGTGCATCCTGGTAACAGGCATAATTGAGCGCATCGAGGCCACGCGCAACGAACGGATCATAGACCGTGCCAATCGGGATCAGGCGCTTGCCAAAAAGCGAATGCGAAAGCCCGCCCGCCCCGAGGAGCAGCATCAAATTCATCTCGGCGATGCCCAATTCAATATGCTGGCCTGCCGGGGTGAACTCCCATTTCGCTGTTGAGGGAATGCGGTGCTCGATAAAGGCATCGGCCTGTTCGGATCGCGCAAATAATTTGCGCCGGTTCACCCAAGGACCCAGACTTGTTGTGCCCGTCACATCCGGCGACGTCGACACGATCCGCTCGACCAGAGGATCATCGCGCTTGGAAAGATCGTCGAGGATTTTGCCAAACGCGGTCTGTGTCGAGACCTCCCGTGTTGTGTCAAAATCAATAGCGGGCACCGGCAGTTTGGCATCATTGTAACGGCGCATGCCGCGGGCAAAAAATGGTACGTCAGACAAGAAGGCGCGTAGCGCCTGCGGATCGTCAACCGTTGCCATCGGGTCCCATTCCTGGCCCTCGGGCACGCCCATATGCGCCTGCCATTCGGCGAACTGAGCCTTGTTCATCAGGCCGCCATGATTGTCCTTGTGGCCGGCAATCGGCGTGCCCCACCCTTTGATCGTGTAGGCCAGGAAACAGGTCGGACGGTCATCATCTATGGTGGCAAAGGTCTCGGCCATGGTCTGCACGCAATTGCCGCCGAGATTTTCCATCAGCGCCGCCAATTCATTATCGCTGCGCCGGTCGATCAGCGCGCTGACATCGCCCTGGTCACCCAGATCATCCATCAATCGCTTGCGCCAGACTTCGCCACCCATAAAGGTCAGCGCGGCATACTCCTGGTTCGGGCAGGCATCGATCCACTCGCGCAGGCGCTCACCGCCTGGCTCGGCAAAGGCAGCCTGTTGCAGCGCGCCATATTTGACCCGCACCACCGACCATCCAAACGCATCGAATATCTTCTCGACCCGCTCAAACAGCCCTTCGCGCACGATCCCATCGAGCGATTGTCGGTTGTAATCGATGATCCACCAAGTGTTGCGCAGATCATTCTTCCAACCCTCCTGCAACGCCTCATAGACATTGCCCTCATCCAGTTCCGCGTCCCCGACCAGGGCCACCATCCGGCCCATCGGCGCGTCGCCGCCCCATTTTTTGGCGTGGATGTAGTCCTGCACAATTGAGGCAAAGGAGGTGATCGCAACGCCCAATCCCACCGATCCGGTGGAAAAATCGACATCGTCGATATCTTTCGTGCGGCTCGGATAGCTCTGCACGCCACCGAGCCCGCGAAAATTTTCCATCTTCTCCCGGGTCTGGTTGCCCATCAGATACTGCATCGCATGAAAAACAGGCGAGGCATGCGGTTTAACCGCGACACGATCCTCCGGCCTCAGCGCAGAAAAATACAGCGCTGTCATGATCGAAACCATCGAGGCGGAGGACGCCTGGTGCCCGCCAATCTTGATCCCGTCAATTTTGGGCCGGATGTGGTTTGCGTGATGGATCATCCAATGTGACAGCCAGAGCAACCGCTGCTCAATGGTCTTCAGATGGCTCAAATCGTCGGGCATGTTAGGCGTCCTTGCTCCGCATCCAACCTATGGGTTTAAACGGAGCCTGATCAAGGCCGGCAACGGTTTCTTGGTCACAGGTCAGCCGACAATAAGACGACCGCCTGACAATCACCCTATAGGATTCCATAGCTATCGCTGCCCGGCACATGTTCGTAGCCTCGCGCCTTGAAAGGCTTTGTGTGTGCACGAATGCAAGCTATCTCTCGCCTATCGGCAATTTTGATCGTCTGGCTTTTAACGGCAACCATGGCGTCAGCCGCTTGCGTTACCCAAGGCGATGCCGGGACCGAAAACTCGATATTGCAGTTCTACGAAAAGCCGGACGCGACATCCCGTGCCCGCGGCGGCGTGCGCGTCGGTCAATGTACGGTCGATGTTTCACAAACCTGCCAAGGCCCATGGTGTATGGCGATCTCCGGCCGATTGCTTGGCTGGGTCGACACGCAATATCTGACCGCAAGCGCCACCCAGCCTGGCACAAATCCCGTCCAGAATGTCAGCAACGAACCGGCGAACAATGATCCGAACAGCGCGCTGACCGATGAAATCACCTACTACATCACCGGCGGTGGCGGCATCGCGAACATGGCCGGCCAGCGAATGAACATGCCGGTTGACCCAGGTGGTGAGATTGTCTTCAGCCGCACCGGCACTGACACCTATAGTTTCCAGACCCCGATCTCGCCGGCCGTCATTGAGTTGTCACGCCAGGGCGTTGCTTGGCGCGGCGTCGACACGCAATGGGCTGGCATTGCTATGCGGGTTGAATATGAAGTGTTGAACTTTGGCGCGAAGGCCGCTTCGATCCGGGTGCTGGGATCAGAATCGATTGCTTCCGTCGATATGGTCATGCAACTTGAACGACGCGGCGGGCCGCCTGCCCCTGAAGTCCCGGCTGAACCGCCGCAACCGCCGAACCAGACGACACAAAACAACAGCAATAATGCCCCAGTTCAGCCGAGCGTAGCGGACCAAAGTGATTGCGGCCGCATGGAAGCCGCCGAAAACGAGGTGCGCGCCACCGGTGAACCAGGGGCACTTGCTGAAGTCGAAGAGATCAAGCGGCAAGCTGGCTTCACGCCCAATGGCCGTGTCACGAACGGTATGTGCGTCACTGTTGAAATGCGCATTCGTGCAGAAATCCTCAATCAGGCAAATGCCGATCCGGCCAATGGCGGACAACCGGAAAACCTGCCTGCCTTTCCAGTCGTCGGTGAAACGCAGTTTTGCCGCGAAGTGCGCGACGCCCTCGGGCAGGCAGCGCGCAATGGCGATATTCAGCTTCAAAACCTGTTGCTCGACCGGATGCGCGCCAATCAGGTTTTCGATCCGGCCAGCGCAACCGAAGATCGCTGTTACAACGTGCTGCTCGAGGCAGGACTATTGGGATCAACACCGCCCGGAACGGAGCAAGCCTCCAACAATCAGGATTTTAACGGCGAAGATCCCAACACCATGATCGACGGTGGCCGCGAGCAAATCGCCCCCAGCGAGGATGATTTCGCACCGATCAATCCCGCCCCCGCCGATAACGCCAACACAAACCGCGCACAAATTGAGGACGGCGTCTGCCAAACCGCCAACAGCGCCATCATCATGATTGTGTCGGCCGGTTCGATGCCGGAAATGCGGCGCCTGTCAGAACTGCTCAACCAATATGGGCTCAATGACCGCTTCAACAATCCGCCAGCCTGTCAGGCCATGCTCGATACGCTGTTTGCGGAGGGCGTCCTATGATCCGCGTAACCGCAAAAAGCCTCATCGTATGGGTGTTATTTTTCGCTTTTGTAACCTCACCTGTCAGCGCGCAATCGATTCACACCTATGGCGTTGTTTTCGGCGATTGGGCGATCGAAAGCGATAGTGGCGCAAGCCTTGGCTTTATCCAGGTCTTTGAGGTGAGCACGGATGCACCGGGCTTTAGCGGTGAACTCTTCCGGAACGCCGGATTTTTCGACAGCGCCGCCGAGATGACCGGCAGCGTGCGCGCCAACCCGCGCCAGGCTTTTGTGTTCGACATTACTTTCCAAAGCAAACAGTCCGGAGAACAGGCCGATGGGCGGCTGCTCCTGTCGTTGAAGGGAACCAATGAAAATCGCCTGCAAGGCTCGATCGAAATCGACAACAGGTATGTGGTCGTTACTCTCCAGCGTCAGTTTAAACGCGGCGTCATTTTCGATCCTGTGCCCGACATTGTGGAAGAAGACTTCAACGATCTGCCCGGCACGGGCGTTACCGGGCCGGCTTACCGCTTGCGCAATGTGCCGGAAGGCCGCGCCCTGCGTGTGCGCGCCAGCAACAATCGCTCCAGCTCGGTCGTCGGCCAGCTGCCGGCCACCGAGCAAGACATGCTGGTCATGTCGTGCGCCCCGCAGATCGACCCCGTCCGCTTTGACCAAAGCACGCTTGAAGGAAAGCGCAAAATGCTCGGCGGTGTCTGGTGCGAGATGGAAACGCGAAATGGCCTGCGCGGCTATGTTTTGGGCCGCTATCTCGACCCCATGGTCGACCGCTAGAACGGGAGGACTTCAATGCGCTTGTTGATCGCGATCGCGGCAATGGCCTTGGCCATCACGTCCGCCAAGGCAACGCAATTCTACGACCATAATGGCTCGTTGATGCGCGTTGAGTTTTCGCAAGGCCGTGGCGTTGCGATCTATTATGAACGCCCGCGCAGCGGCCTGGCCCGTATCGGCGTCACGCCTGGACGGCTCTTGTTTAAAGGGCGCACCAATGGCGCCGGTTACCTTGAGGGGATGAGCCGGATTTTTTCCACCCGCTGCGGCGAAGTCGATTACTTTGTCTATGGCGACTTTACACCCGGCCAGCCTTTCCGTCTCGATGGTGCCGCACCGGTCCTGGCAAGGGACAGTTGCGCCATCATCGACAATGTTCACGATGGCAAAAACAGCAAGCTCGTTTTTACCCCGGTGCGCACCGCGCCGACACCGTCTCCACAGCGCAATCCGCAAACATCAAATGTTGCCGGCACCGCGTGCGTGATCCGAGTGCGCCCAGGCAGCACGTTGAACATGCGGGCCGGCCCATCGACCGAATTTGGGGTGGTGGCAGAAATACCCGCCGGCGCATGCGGCGTTGAAATCGGGCCATCCTGCCGCGGGTCCTGGTGCGGTGTACGCTATCGGGGCGCGCAGGGTTTCGTCGGCTGGGTGAACACAAATTACCTGCAAAGGAACTGAGCTATGCGCCTCCCAAGACGCCTATTCTCGCAATGCGCGTTGAAGCTTTGCACCACGCTGATCCTGACATTGTCATTGGCAATGAGCACATCGGCCGAAGACACGCTGACCTTCGAAGAAAATGAAGGCACGATCATCTACATAAATCCGCCGCCCGATGATCTGGTCTTTGAGGATTGGGAAGATCCCAATTCGGCGGCCTATCTGTGCCGCCAATGCCGGTATTTCAACAACTGTCCGAGTTTCGAGAAACTCACGAAAGACGAGGTCATGATGGTGTGCGGCGTGGGCGATGCCGGTGAGGAAGCGTTTATTGGCCCGGCGCCCGCGCATGCCATTCCCTACATCCCGGTGGAAGGATCCTGCGCAAAATTGCGGAAACTGGCCAGCGATCCATCCGTCACGCTGCTGCTGCATGCGCGAAGCGTCGCCAGAAGTTCGCTGTCAAACGATGAGCAATGCAATTTGGTGCTGCAAAACATCGAGAGCGCCAAAAAGAAGTAGCGAAGCCACCCTTGGCGGTTCCGGAAATCCAGTGATCGTAACGCTGCAAGAAAGCGGTGTTCACCCCCGGTAGGTATACGCAAACTGGCGATCTTCCGCCGGCCCGATCTCGAACATCTCTTCGACCTGTTCCCGTTTGCCGTCCAAACGATATTCGATGACAAGCCGGTATTGGCCCTCCGTCAAATAGCGCACGAGCGTGCCGAAACTATCGGTCACCAGCTTGCCTTGATCATTGAAGACCCGGAAGACGACTTCCCGATTGCTCAGTTCGCGGCCATCGGCCGCCGCCGCGGTCAGCGTGACCCGTGAGACGGGCGCCACCACTTCGGTTTGAAGCGTTTCCCCAACGCCGACCGTCACGCGTGTCGGTGATGTTTGGATGGCATCAAGCTTTCCCGGGTGAAAAATGATTTCATAATCGCCTGCCGGCACGATTTCATCGATCCGATTGAAAAAGCCGCGCACGACAGTCTGCGTCTGCAAATTGCGCAATGACCATTTGTAGTTTTGATCATCGAGCGCCAGCGACGGGTTTAGCGGAATGACGATGGCATCGATCCGCCCGGCATTGAGCGGGACGGTCACCTCAGTCGTGTCGAACGCTTCCAGATCAACAACAACACTACCCGTTGCCTGCCCATAGCGTGCGGTCAGCGTGTAGGTGCCCGGCTGCGTGTAGGTGCGTGCGCTGCGGTTATTGCCGATCTGCGGAATTTGGGTTGGATCAACGGCCGGGTCATCACTGGTCAGTGCCCACTGAAAAGAGAATTTTTCCGCATCCGGGAACACCGCCCCACCCTCATTCAGCGCGGCTCTCGCTATCAGGTTGAAGGTTGGTCGCTCGGGCTCGGGTTCCGGCGGCAAAACTTCCGGCCGCAGCGCAACTGTCTCGGTCAACGCCTCGCCAAGCGTATCCGCATCGTTGGCCGGAATGTAACGCCCGCCGGTATTCTCCGCCAGACAAGAGACTTGGCGGCCCTCCTCTTCCGTCAGGCCAAAACCGATCACATGCGCGGTAAAGCCAACACCTGCCTGCTCCAACTCACGGCCCAAGGCGCATGGATCGGCATTACAGGTCTCCAGCCCGTCGGTAATCAGGATGACCGTTGCCGCATCTTCGGTGTAGCGCAGCTGTTCAGCGGCCTGGCGCACCGCGTCTGAAAGCGGCGTTTTGCCTTTTGGGTTCAAGCGCCCAACGGCCTGTGAAATGGGTGCCGCAGTTTGCGTTACCGGACCCGGCTGCACCAGGGTTTGAATGTCGGAACAATCGCCCTTGCGGTTATGGCCATAGGCAATCAGGCCCAGCTCCATATTTGGTGGCAGCGTTGGCAAGACTTTCGACACCGCCTCGCGCGCTGTGACGATCTTGTTGACCCCGTTGATCTGGCCCCACATGGACCCCGAGCCGTCGAAGACGATGATGGACCGTTCCGCTGCGATCGCTGGTGTTGAAACGGCCAGCATGGTCCCGGTAATGGCGAGCGCGCTTGCCGCGCTTAGTCTTTTTAGAAGAATGGATTTTCCCATCACCTGAATGCCTCCAAAACGCTGGCTTGCTGGGCTCCATCAGTAATTCAGGCGCCAAGGCCTCGAAAGCTATCGAAATCCATAGGTTTTGCTGCCCGCGAAGGTCAGCTGCCTGCGCGTTTGCCCGGCAAAATGCCCATGTCGATGATGGCGACAATGAAAGCCAGAAAACCGATGCCGATCAGCACGGCCCCAAAGGCATTCGGTGTGGAGACCGCCAGATCGCCAAACCGCT
>JBCCRB010000066.1:0-9991 GCA_039208465.1 Pseudomonadota bacterium | reverse complement strand
CGGGGGCCGGCAAATCCACCCTGTTACACACCGCTGGCCTGCTGGAACGTCCCGATGCGGGCGACGTCCTCATCGGTGGCCTGTCCTGCGGACCGCTCGATGATCGCAAGCGTACCGCACGGCGGCGCAATGACATCGGCTATGTCTACCAGTTCCACCATTTGCTGCCGGAATTTTCCGCGGTCGAAAATGTCATGATCCCACAGATGATTCGCGGCGCCGCGCGGTCTGCCGCCCGAACCCGCGCGCTCGAATTGCTGGACTATATGCGCATCGGCGAACGCGCCGAGCACCGACCGGCAGAATTGTCCGGCGGCGAACAACAACGCGTGGCCATTGCCCGCGCTGTTGCCAACGCACCGCTCCTGTTGCTTGCCGATGAACCGACCGGCAATCTGGACCCGGAAACCTCTTCCTACGTCTTCCAGGCGCTACAGGCGCTGGTTCGCGAATCAGGCCTGTCGACCTTAATTGCCACCCACAACCATGCGCTGGCGAAAAGCATGGACCGGGTGGTTACGCTGGCCGATGGGCAGATAACGCCGCTTTCCCTTTGAGCGCCTTTACCCTTTGCTTACCATGAATCGCGCCCGGTTGTTCTTTTTCTGTTCTGTTATTGCAATGTGAACATGAGTGGAACATAGTGTGATCAGATTAAGAATATGGAGACTGATCCCATGACCGAGTTTGCCCGTGATTTCGCTTCTTTCGTGTCGATTGCCACCTTTGTTCTGTCGCTTGCAACCTGCCTGAGCTTCCTAGGATAGTGGGGATCGTGTCGGGTAAGACTCGACACGTTCACATGCCCAATTCATCTTTTAAGACAGCATACCGATTCCCGGTTGGCTTTCAGATGAGTTGGACATGTCGGCCCCATCCTTTATCCATTTAAGAACCCACAGCGCCTATTCACTTCTGCAGGGCGCTTTGCCGCTGAAAAAGCTGATCAAATGGGCCAAGGACAATGCTGCCCCGGCCATTGCGATCACCGACACCAACAATCTGTTCGGCGCGCTGGAGTTCGCCGTCAAAGCCTCCGACGAGGGCATCCAGCCGATCATCGGGTGCCAGATTGCGATCGACTTTGCCGAGACGCGGGACGGCGCAGACGGCAAGCCGGGCAAACGCGCGCTTTACCCGCTGGCGCTGATCGCTGCTAACGAGACCGGCTACACAAATCTGGTGGGCCTGGTCAGCCGCGCCTATCTGGACCCATCGGACTATGGCGAGACCGTGATCCATGCCGATTGGTTGGAAGGCCAGACCGACGGCATCATTTGCCTGACCGGCGGGCCGACAGGGCCGATTGGCGCCGCGCTCGCTGACCAGCATGCAGCGCTGGCCGAAGCGCGCCTGCGAGCGCTGAAGAACTGGTTCGGCGACCGGCTCTATGTCGAATTACAGCGTCAGGGCGCCTATGACCGCAAAGTCGAGCTGGAAACGGTGAAACTCGCCTACCGGCATGAATTACCGCTGGTCGCGACCAATGACGCGCATTTTCTGACCCGCGATGACCATGAGGCACATGACGCGCTGATGGCCATTGCTGAGGGCGCTGTCCTATCCAGCGATGATCGCCATCAGCTAACACCGGACCATTGGCTCAAGCCCGCCGATGACATGGCGGCGCTGTTTGCAGACGTGCCTGAGGCCATCGAAAACACACTTGAAATTGCCCAGCGCTGTGCCTTCTTCCCGGCAACCCGTGCGCCGATTTTGCCGCGCTTTGCCAAGGTTCCCGCTGGCGCCACGCTGGAGGAAGCCGAAAAGGCCGAATCCGACGAGTTGAAACGCCAGGCACGCGAAGGCCTGGCCAAGCGCCTTGACGTGACCCCGTTGGCCGAAGGCCATTCACGGCAATCCTATGAAGAGCGGCTCGACTATGAGCTGAGCGTCATCGAGAACATGAAGTTTCCCGGCTACTTCCTCATCGTTGCCGACTTCATCAAATGGGCCAAACAGCACGATATCCCGGTTGGCCCGGGTCGCGGATCGGGCGCTGGCTCGCTGGTCGCCTGGTCGCTGACCATCACGGACATCGATCCGTTGCGCTTTTCGCTGCTGTTTGAGCGCTTTTTGAACCCGGCCCGCGTTTCCATGCCGGACTTTGATATCGATTTCTGCCAGGAGCGGCGCGGCGAAGTCATCCGCTATGTGCAGGAAAAATACGGCACCGATCAGGTCGGCCAGATCATCACCTTCGGAACGCTGCAGGCCCGCGCGGTGCTGCGCGATGTTGGCCGGGTGCTGGAAATGCCATACGGCCAGGTCGATCGTTTGTGCAAATTGGTGCCCAACAATCCGGCCAATCCGACAACGCTGGATCAAGCCATCAAGGGCGATGAGAAGTTTGACGAGGAACGCGCGCGCGAGCCGATTGTCGGCCAATTGCTCGACATGTCGCTCAAACTGGAAGGCTTGTACCGCCACGCCTCCACCCATGCCGCCGGCATCGTGATCGGTGACCGGCCTTTGTCGCAATTGGTGCCCATGTATCGTGACCCGCGCTCGGATATGCCGGTCACCCAATTCAACATGAAATGGGTCGAACAGGCGGGCCTTGTAAAATTCGATTTCCTCGGCCTGAAAACCCTCACCGTGCTCGATACGGCCGTCAAGCTGGTGCGCCGGCGCGGCATCGAACTGGATTTGGCGACGCTGCCGCTCGATGACAAAGCAACCTACGACATGATGTCGGAAGGCAACACGATCGGCATCTTCCAGGTTGAAAGCCCGGGCATGCGTTCGGCCCTGTTGGGTATGAAACCCGACTGTATCGAAGACATCATCGCGCTCGTTGCGCTCTATCGCCCGGGCCCGATGGACAATATCCCCACCTACAATGCCCGCAAGCACGGGCAGGAGGAGATCGCATCCATTCACCCGCTGATCGATCATCTGGTTGCGGAAACGCAAGGGGTGATCGTTTATCAGGAACAGGTGATGCAGATCGCCCAGGAACTGGCAGGCTATTCACTCGGTGAAGCCGATTTGCTCCGCCGCGCCATGGGCAAGAAAATTCGCGAGGAAATGGACAAGCAGCGCGTGCGCTTTGTGGAAGGCTGCAAGGAGCGCGAGCTGACCGAAGCGCAGGCCAATGGCATTTTCGACCTCCTCGCCAAATTTGCCGATTATGGCTTTAACAAATCGCACGCGGCCGCTTATGCCGTCGTGTCGTACCACACCGCCTATCTCAAAGCGCATCATCCGGTTGAGTTCATCGCTGCGTCGATGACCTACGACATGGCCAACACAGACAAGCTGAATGATTATCGCCGCGATGCGCAGCGTCTCGGCATTTCGGTTGAGGCCCCATCCGTGCAGACCTCCTACAGCCCGTTTGAAGTCGGCGAACAAAAGATTTTCTACGCGCTGGCCGCCATTAAGGGCGTTGGCGAAGCCGCCGTTGATCATATTGTCGAGATGCGCGGTGACCGGCCCTTTGCCAGCCTTGAGGATTTTGCCCAGCGCATCGATGTGCGCCTCGTCAACCGCCGGACACTGGAAAGCCTGATCAATGCCGGGGCGCTGGATTGTTTTGGCCACACCCGCGCTGCGCTGGTGGCCGGGATCGACCGTATCATCGGCCTGTCGCAGCGCATGGCACAGCAGGCCGAAAGCGGGCAGGGCGATATCTTCGGATCGATGGCTGCAACCGAACCGGAAAGGCTTCACCTGCCGCAGACCGAACAATGGTCTGAAAGCGAAATGCTGATGAAGGAGATGCAGGCGATCGGCTTTTATTTCTCGGCCCACCCGCTCGATGCCTATGCGCCGATGCTGGAAAAGATGCGGGTGCAGTCCTGGGCGGAGTTTTCCGGCAGCATGAAGCTTGGCGCGCGCGCCGGCCGCTTAGCGGCAACCATTGTCTCCAAGCGTGTGCGCCGTACCCGAACGGGCTCCAAAATGGCCGTATTGACGCTGTCGGACGCGACCAGCCAGTATGAGGTGGTCATGTATTCCGATCAGCTTGAGCAATATGGCGACATGGCTGAAGCGGGCAAAAACTTCATTTTGACCGTCAATGTGCGCGAGCGCGACGATGATCAGATGAGCGTGATCCTCAACACCATGACGCCGCTCGAAAAGCGCGCCGGCGAGGATGCGATCAATCTGCTGCGGGTCTTTGTGCGCAACGCCGCCCCGACCCGTTCGATCGCAAGGCAATTGAAGAAGGGCGGCAACAGCCCGGTCTCGCTCGTCGTGATCAAGCCGGAAGGCGAGGGCGAAGTGGAGATCGAACTGCCCGGCAACTATGCGGTCAATCCACCCATCGCCAAAGCCATCAAGGCAATTGACGGCGTTGTCGATGTCGAGATGGTTTAGCGCAGGCGCTCTTTGAAGAAATCGATGACGACCCGTGTTTTGCGCGGCAGATAGTGGCGGCTCGGATAGACAATCCAGGCTGCGGTATCGAAACTCGTTGCGGTGACGTCGTAATCGGCGAAAAGGTCGATACAGCGCTGCGTGCGCAGATGCGATTGGACCAGAAAATCGGTCAATAGCGCCGGGCCGAGACCCGCCAGCATCGCATCGACGACGCAATCGCCATTGGAGAAAAGCAGCTTGCCGGTGACCGGCACCGTTTCCAGATGTCCGCTGCGATCCCGAAAAGTCCAACTGTCGCGATAGCCGGGCAAGGCGAACAGAACACTATCGGTCTCGCTGAGCGCCGACGGTGCATCCGGCCTTCCATGGTGAGCGACCCATTCAGGCGAGGCGACGACGCGGTAGGACGTTTGCCGCAACTTCGTACAAACAAGATCACCGGAAACCGCAGGCGCCATGCGAATGGCCAGATCGATGCCCTCGGATACCAGATCGGTCACCTGATCGGAGAATTGGCAGTCAAGAACGAGATCTGGAAATGTCTCCCGAAACTGCGGCAAGAGCGGCAATATGAGCGTGCGGGCAACCGAGTTGGGTGCGCTCAAACGCACCGTGCCGCGCACGATTTCCGCCTCCTGTGAGAGCTCCTGTGCCGCGCCGCTAAGTTCGGCCACAAGCGGGCCGATCCGGTTCAAATAGCGCGCCCCGGCTTCGGTGACGGTCAACCGCCTTGTTGTGCGTTGAAACAGCCGCGCGCCAAGGTCGGCTTCAAGTGTGGCGATCGCGCGCGACACATGTGACGGGTCAATATTGCGCGCCCGCGCAACAGCAGCAAAGCTCCCCATCGCTGCCACGTCGATCGCAATCTGTAAGTCTTCAAGGATCATTCGTGCAAATCTAGCATGAATGTCATGTTTTCGCAGCCCTTTAATGATGAGGGGCGATGGCGTAAGTCCGGTGCTGAACAGAGGGGTTGACCATGACCGGATCAAAAACAGCACTTATTACCGGCGCGTCACGCGGCATCGGCGAGGCAACGGCCATCATGTTGGCTACCAATGGATGGAATGTCGTCCTGGCGGCACGCTCGGCAGAGGATATCGATCGGATCGCCGCGCAGATTGGTGAAAGTGGCGGTGAGGCCATGGCCCACGCCTGCAACGTCGCTGATTATGGCGCCGTCGCCGCCTTGGTGTCGTCGGCAAAAACGCGCTTTGGCGGCATCGACCTGATTGTCAATAATGCGGGCGTTATCAATCCGATAGCGCGGCTTTCGGATTCAAATCCTGAAGATTGGTCCAACGTCATCGATATCAATCTGAAGGGCGTCTACAATGTCATCCGCGCCGCGCTTCCGGCGATGGTGGCGGCGGGCGGCGGTACCATCATCAACATCTCGTCGGGCGCGGCGAACGCGCCCTTGGAGGGCTGGAGCCATTATTGCGCCAGCAAGGCAGCGGTGAAGATGCTCACCGCCATGGTGCATAAGGAGTATGGTGACCAGAACATTTGCTGTGTCGGCCTGTCGCCGGGCACCGTCGCCACCAAGATGCAAATCGACATCAAGGCTTCCGGCGTCAATCCGGTCTCGAAGCTGGACCCAAGCGCCCACATCCCGCCAGAATGGGTCGCAAAGGCGATTGAATGGCTCGCCGACGACGGTGCGGATGATTATCTAGGCATCGATTTCTCACTGAAAACCGATGAGGGCCGCAAGGCAGTCGGCCTGCCGCCCGTTTAGAGCGGCGTTTGATCAGGCAATGCTGACTTGCAGCCGGCCTTCCGCTGTCCGGCGCGTTTTCAGCTTCTTATTGTCTTCAACGAGCCCGCTCAGTTTCGCATAGCCATAATCACGCGTGTCGAAATCGGGGAACAGCTTGTAGAGCTGTGCCCCAAGCGGGCCAAGATCCACCCACCCATCGGGTGGATCAAGCTGTTCAACGGCCTGTATGATACGCTGCGTGGCCCGTTGCGGCGTTTTCTTGCGCGCTGTTCCAGCCGCTGTCCGGTCATCAACACCGCCACCCAGATTTTCCGTATAAATGAAGCGGTTGCAGGCATTGCGAAAGCTCTCGGGCGTGTTCTTTTTGCCCATGCCATAGACGACAACGCCATGCTCGCGGAGCCGCGCCGCCAGGCGCGTGAAATCACTGTCGGATGAAACCAGCACAAACCCGGCCAGCCGTCCCGAATGAAGCAGGTCCATCGCATCGATGACCATAGCAATGTCAGACGCGTTTTTGCCCTTCGTGTTGGCATGTTCCTGCTGCCAGATCAGCGAATGCCGGTTGATTTCATTGTACCAGGCTTTCACATGTGGATTTGCATAATCACCATAAATGCGCCGCACACTGGCTTCGCCGAGGCGCGCCACTTCATCGAAGAGCGCATCAGCAATGGTGGCCGACGTGTTGTCGGCGTCAATCAGGACAGCCAAACGGTCATTGGAATCACTGAGCATCTGGTGATCCTACATCTTTTGAGCGCGGCGGACCGCGCTATCGAGCGCCTGTAAGAATTGCGACCGGTCGGCTTTGTTAAAGGGGGCCGGTCCGCCAATATTTTCGCCAACCGCACCGGCGCGCAAATCCGCCATGATCGCACGTGTGGCAACCTGCGTGCCGATACTGTCTGGCGTAAAGGCAACGCCCTTGTTGGATAAAACCTGCGCGCCTTTTTCCAGGCACCGTTCGGCAAGCAGAATATCAGCGGTGATGACGACGCACTTCGGATGCGCATTGTCCGCGATCCAATCGTCGGCTGCATCAAATCCGTCGCCGACCTTCACGCGAAAAATCCCCGGCTGGTCCGGCGTACGGATGAAACTGTTGGCGACAATGACGACTGGCACCTTCAGGCGCTCACCAACGCGGTAACACTCTTCTTTCACAGGGCAGGCGTCTGCGTCGACGAGGACCGCGACCGGCTTTTTACTGTCTGTTTCGGCCAATGAAAGCGCGCTCCCGGTTCATTGCTGCTCAGCGGTTCATGTTCTTTGATGCGAGCGGCAAGGCAGTTTCGCGGGTCAATGGCGCCAATGGCAAATTGTCCGCATCGGCCGGGTCGACCCATACGATCTCTTCGATTTCCCGGGCTGGCTGCATCGGCGCATCGCTGTGCAACACAAAGAGTTCGGCAACCACACGATGGCCGGGCTCATTGGCCGCCGCCGCCTCAAACGTGCCGAGCGGCGCCAATGCCGCGTCACCGGCCAAAATGCCCAATTCCTCGCTCAATTCGCGTAAAAGTGCCTGCGAAGCCGTCTCACCGCCGTCGATTTTCCCGCCAGCCTGCATAAACGCAGCCGTTCCGCGTTTGCGCACAAGCAGCGTTTTGTGGGCCGAATTGATGATTACGGCCGCCGCGATGTGAATATGATGGGAAGACATCAGCCCTTTTCCGAATCTCTTTGTGGCTTGCCCCGATTGCCCGTGCCGAACGTGTAGCCTGTTTCCACGGCGCGATCGCCAAATTTCCCACGCAGCGCATCGATGGCATGTTCGGCGCGCGCCCGCCGGGTCGCGCCCACATCGACCAGATCATCGGGGTCGGCACGCTCCGGATCATCAAAGTCGGAAACACCGACGCCGAGCAGCCGGAATTGCGTGCCATCGACCTGCCTTTCCAGCATCGGTAAAGCAGTGCGAAAAATCCGATCGGCCAATTGCGTCGGGTCAGCCAACGCCTTGTTTCGCGTCAGCGTCTTGAACTCCTTGGTCTTCAGTTTCAACACCACGGTCCGGCCCGCTAAATGCTTGGCTTTCAATCGGTCTGACACCTTTTCGCTCAAGGCCCTGAGCACGGGGACAAGTGTTTCCAGATCGCCATGATCTTCGTTGAAGGTGGTTTCATGGCTGATGCTCTTGGCACCGCCACGCGGTTCAACGGTCCGGTCATCCATGCCGCGTGAAAGGCGATAAAGCCGCCGGCCCATCACGCCATACCGTTTCATCAAAACGGTCTCTTCCATGGTCTGGAGCTGACCGATGGTGCGGATATTGTCGCGCTCCAGCGAGGCCGCAAAGGCCTTGCCAACGCCCCAGATCATCGTCACCGGCTTGTCGGCCAGAAAATCCAGCGCCTCCGCTTCTCCGATCACCGAAAAGCCGCGCGGCTTTTCAAAGTCCGAGGCAACCTTGGCCAGGAACTTGCAGTAGGACAGGCCCACCGAAACGGTGATCCCCAGATCCTGCGATATGTCATTGGCAAACTTGGCAAGGATCCGCGCCGGTGTGTCGTGGTGCAGGCGCTGCGTACCAGACAGGTCGAGAAACGCCTCATCAATCGACAGCGGTTCAACCAGCGGCGTCAATGCACGCATGCGCTCGCGCACTTCCCGGCCTACCGTTGCGTATTTATCCATGTGCGGCTTGATCACCACGGCATCAGGGCAAAGCTTGAGCGCCTTGAACATCGGCATCGCCGAGCGCACGCCATAGGTCCGCGCGATGTAGCAGCAGGTGGAAACCACACCGCGTTGCCCACCACCAATGATCACCGGCTTGTCGCGAATGGTCGGATCATCACGCTTTTCAACGGCCGCGTAGAACGCATCGCAATCAATATGCGCGATTGCCAGATCATGCAGCTCGCTATGCCGGACAATACGTGGCGCCCCGCAATGATGGCAGCGTGTGTTGCTGGCACCGGATGGCGTCAGGCAATCACGGCAAAAGCCCGCCAATGTTGCTTCCCTTGTCACGTGGCCAATGTAACGCGCCTGCGGCGTCAAACAAAGTCGCCAGGGCCGGGCGGCGGCGCACCGGACAATTGCCGGTACGCGGCTTGCACAGACGTTGGTGACAGATCATTTTCTTCGCAAAACCGCATCAGGGTTGGTTCATGCTCGAGCAGAAAACCCAACACGCCGGCCAGGAACCCCGGCTGCGATGCGGCCGCGCGCATCTGATCCGGTTCGATACCGGTCAGGGCAATAAAACGGCTGATCTGTTCGCCATCGGCGGCAATCCAGGAAAGCGCGGAAATCGCAATCACCTGCGTGGCATCATTAACACTGTCGCTCATCGAAGCATGCTTTCTATCGGGTGCAGGTATATCGAACCGCCCATGGCTGGCGTAAGCTAGGGGAAATTACGTTGATTCGCGCAACGTTTGCGTCCGGGGGATACCTGTGTCGAAAAAGAAAGTCATGATCGTCGAAGATAATGAGCTCAACATGAAGCTCTTCCGCGATCTCATTGAAGCGACCGGCTATGACACGGTACGGACGAAAAATGGCCTCGAAGCGCTCGATCTGGCCCGCACCCATCGCCCCGATTTGATCTTGATGGACATTCAATTGCCCGAGGTTTCCGGGCTTGAAGTGACCAAATGGCTCAAGGCCGACGATGAATTGCACACCATTCCGGTCATTGCCGTCACCGCTTTTGCTATGAAGGGCGACGAAGAGCGGATCCGGCAGGGCGGCTGTGAAGGCTATCTGTCAAAGCCCATTTCGGTTCCTAATTTTATCGAAACCATTAAGTCCTATCTTGGCGACCTATAAAGGGCCGCACGCGGCCGCCAATGGCGGAGAAGGACATTATGACAGCACGCATTCTCGTCGTTGATGACGTCAAGGTGAATGTCGATCTGCTGCGGTCGCGCCTCGAGCGCGACTATTTTGAGGTGTTCACAGCTGCTGATGGTGCCGAAGCGCTGG
>JBCCRB010000065.1:0-10027 GCA_039208465.1 Pseudomonadota bacterium | reverse complement strand
GTTTAATATGCTTTCAACATCTGAAGGTAGGTTCCAGACTTGGCCCACGGCAAAAAGAAACGCTCTGCTGCAAGCGATGAAAGCCGCATTGAGGCTTGCTCAGTAGCGTTCGCTAAACTCGCATCTGATCAGACAATAGATGGGTCAGACCTGATGAATTTGGTTCATGACCAGTTTGCCGAGCATTTTACGCGCAAAAAGCCAGCATCAGACGAAGAAAATGATCGCGCGGGGGAGCGTTAATGTATCTGGCAATGAACCGTTTTCTTATCAATCCAGGGCATGAAGACGCGTTTGAGACCGTTTGGCGTGAACGGGACTCGCGATTGGCGCAAGTGCCGGGCTTTAAGAGCTTTCGGCTGCTAAAAGGTCCGGTCGACCCAGAAACTGGCCAAACGCTTTACGCATCGCATACGATTTGGGCGTCGGAAGACGCCTTTGTTGCTTGGACGAAATCAGATCATTTTCGCCAGGCGCATAAGAATGCCGGCAATAACCGGGGCATGTATGCCGGCCATCCGATATTTGAGGGTTTTGTGTCCGTCGTGGAAGAATAGGGGGCGAGGCGTGCCTGAAGAAAACAAGAAATGCGGTGAAAATGAAAAATGCGGCACATTTGCGCCGCATACGACTAGTCAGCTGACGCCCCATCAAACAAACGCGTTATCAATCATGCGCTGTTATTTCATGTCTTATGCAAACCCGCACAGCTATGCGTGGGAAGCAGGTATGGAAACCGCCGTTCGCGCGTATGGTCGGCAGCGAGGCCCCGGGGTTGCCTGGGCCTGTTTGAAATGTGTCCAAGAGATGCGTGTTAGCAGAAAGACAACCTTTCGATTCTGCAACCCGTTTTGCAAATGCTGCCGCGACCGGCTGACCCAACATGAGTTGCATTTAGTCGAGAGCATTGAACATGCCGGCCAAGGGGCACGTGGGCCATTGATGGTTACATCCATGATGCTTTGTGAGGGAAATAACGATCTGGATTTTGTCCGGTCGCTTGAGACTCTGAACGAAGCGGTTGCGGCATCGCAGACCACGCAAACGTAGAGAAAGGGCCAATCGAGGCATGACACGCGTAACTGCTCACTTGAGGCATATGCAGCGTTCGCACATAGAGGCGATGTTTTCGTTGAGACGTGCTTTATGGTTTTCGCTCGGTTTGACGGCGCTTACTCTGGCCGGTTTGGGCGTATTATTGCCTTTACTTCCGACAACGCCGTTTGTGATTGTTGCCGCATTTGCGTTTAGCAAGAGCTCGCCGAGGCTTGAAAAGTGGCTGTTGGAGTCGCGTGCTTTTGGTCCGGTCATCGTCAATTGGCGCGAAGAAGGCGCGATTGCCCCCCAATTCAAACTCCTATCTATGGTTCTGATGTTGGGCGTCTTGATTATTAGTGTTGTCGCAGGTGTTGCGTGGTGGATATTGGCACTTCAAACGGTGTTCATGCTCGCTGCTGCCCTGTTCGTTTTAAGTCGACCAAACGGACGCGCTTTTGCATGATTGGAAGGCGGGAAGAGCCGAGTTTTCGAGATAAGGTTCCTCCATCGTCTAAGACGGATCGACTAACTTGGCGCTTTAAACTGGATTATTTTTGTCATATATTACCCTTGTGCCCGAAAGGTGTGCTTTCTGCCGTGGAGAATTTGATCAAGGTCAAAGACGGTGATCGCGCCATTCTATTGAGGTCTCCGGAACTGCGTCCTTGGGGCAACAGGGAAAGATGAATAACCGACTATGATAGTTTGTAGCTGCAATGTCGTAACGAAACAGGAAATCGCGGATGTTGTCCGTGATTTTCTGCGCGAAGATGAGTGGCAGCTGATCACAATTGGTATGGTCTATCATGCCATGGCCGTGCGCGGAAAATGTTGCGGCTGTTTTCCCAATGCGATCGACATCATCATTGATGTGAGTGAACAATGGCACCGTTCGCATGCGCGCGATGAGGCGACCATCATTCCGTTCGTTACCCGCATCCGCGAAGAGCATGAACGGTGCGAAACTGTGCGTAACCTCGCAAAAATGCGGCAGAATAAAAAAATCGCAGCTTGATGTAATTTGGAATTGTTCTAAGTAGCGCTCTTGCAACAAACTGGAGGGTGCCATGAAGGGCAATGAAAAAGTTATCGAAAGACTGAATGAGGCCCTGTTCCTCGAGCTTGGTGCGATCAACCAATACTGGGTGCATTACCGGTTGCTGGATGATTGGGGCTACGCAAAGCTGGCGAAGAAAGAGCGCGAAGAATCAATTGAAGAGATGCACCACGCCGATAAGATTATGGAGCGCATCATCTTTTTGGAAGGCCATCCCAACGCACAAAATGTTGCCCCGCTCCGGATCGGCCAATCGGTCAAAGAAGTTTTGGAATGCGATCTGGCCGGTGAGCATGACGCCTGGAACAGCTACACCAAGTCACGCGATATCTGCGAGGAAGCCGGTGACTATGTTTCCAAGAACATTTTTGAAGAGCTGATCAAGGACGAGGAAGGCCATATCGACTTCCTGGAAACGCAGCTCGACCTGCTCAACAAGCTGGGCGAGGAGCGCTACGGCCTTCTCAACGCCGCTTCAGCGGACGAGGCGGAGTAAGCCTCGGCACCGCAAAAATCAGGCGACCCTTCGCTGTTTGCCTTTCAAGTCAAATCCCGTTCCTGCCAGCAGGTTCGGGATTTTTTCTTTGAACGGGAAGAAGCCTTTTGTGCAGTGTGGCCATGCCCGGCTGTCCCAATCCCGGCGCACTTCGACAAAATCGATGTCCTCGGCGCGCAGCTTTGATGCCAGCGCCATCATGTGCGGACGGGCGTGGCCGACCGGCGTGTAAGGTGCGATGAGGGTCTGGGCGCCAGCAGCCGCAGCGGATTGGACGATCGCGTCGATCGCATCGGCGCCGTCAAATTCTTGAACGTCACACTCAAAGTAGGTGGCAGATCTGGCGCGCGCGTTGGCTAAAGCGCCATTCGTGAAAGTGCGGACTTTTTCGCCTAGATCGAGCGATGATCGCGATGCGCTGAGGTTCCAGCTGCCAGCGGCGACAATCGTGTTTGTGCCAAGCGGCAATTCCTCGGCGCGGCAATCATCTTCGCAGAACAGCAGGTAGGCTTTTTTCCCGTTTGGTATCGGGGCGGTTGCCTCAAGCATGCCCGGCTTGCCATGCGGTTCGCCGGGCAGGGGGCCTGCTGTCTCATTCAAGCCTTGCGGATTGAAGCGGTTGTTGGTGAATTTTCGGATGTTTGACGCGCGGGCCACATAATGTTTGCCGAGCGTCTGCAGCCCGGCGACCCAGCGCCAGGAGAGCGTGTTGGATGCCGGATCGCCATCAAGCAAATGGCGGTAGAAAAAGTCGGCGCCAAGCGTCCAGTTCAATTGCAGGGTGAAGATCCAGATCGAGGCAAACCACATGCGTGCGTGATTGTGCAGATAGCCGGTCTCGATCAGTTCTTTCGCCCAGGCATCAAAACAATCGATGCCGGTATTGCCGCTGATGGCGGCGTGATAATCGCGGCGGATCGCGCCATTGGCGTCGGCGATGTCGAGCGCGGTTTCAAAGTCAGCCTGGTAGATGTCCCAGGCAACGGGGCGCAATTCCAGCCAGCCTTTCCAATAGGTGCGCCACATGACCTCCTGGATGAATTTTTCGGTGGAGGAAAGGGCGAAATCCTGCAGCACGCGCGCGCAGATTTCCTGCTCGGTCATCAGCCGGTGGCGCACCCATGGCGACAAAGCGGACACGTTTGATCGATTGTCGGGGCCATAATCATAGTTGCGCTCGTTCCTGTAGGTCGAACCGGCAAAGGGGACAAAAGCCTCAAGACGCGCAAGGCCGGCGGTGCGGTTCGGTTCAAACGATATTGTCTGCGTCAAAAGGTCGGTCATCGGCGGTCCATTGGCATTTGCGTTCGTAACGCTAGCTAGTGCAGCCAGAGTGCTTGTCAGGTGAGGCAGAATGTCAGCGGAAAAAATCGCGATTATCGGCGCCGGTCTTGCCGGCAGTGTTTTAGCGCGGACCTTGGTCGATGCCGGGGCCGATGTGTGCGTGATTGAAAAATCGGGTGGCACCGGCGGACGGCTGGCGACGCGACGCACCGAGCACGGCGCGTTCAACCATGGCGCGCAATATCTGGCCGCCAAGACAGCACCGTTCCGCGCCATGCTGACCGGCCTGTCACATGCCGGTTCCGTGGATGTCTGGGCACCGGCGGAGAAGGACCGCGATGCCGTCTGGCACATCGGCAAACCGGGCATGAGCGGCGTTGTGAAACCGCTTCTAGCCGGGATTGATCTGAAATCGCGCACGCGTGTGACGGAGCTTATCGCGGATGGTGATCAGGTCGCGCTTAAAGTGCAGGACGACAATCTCGGCCTATTTGATCGCGTGATCGTCACGGCGCCGGCGCCGCAAGCGTTTGATCTGACGGTTGCTCTTGATCCGGTTTTTCAGTCGCTGGCGAGCGTGCGCTATGCGCCGTGCTGGACGGCGATGGCGGTGTTTAAGGGCTTTGATGCGGTGCCGGAATTCGTGCGCGGCAAGGCCAACGATGCCATTGGCTGGATGGCGACCGCGTTTAAAACGGAAGGCAAAACAGGACTTGTCGTGCAGGCCGGTGCTGACTGGAGCTGCGATCATCTGGAGCTTCCAAAAGAGGAAGCGGCGGGCTTGATTATCGAAGCCGTTCAGCAACGTTTCGATGCGCCGGCACCTGTCCATCTGGATGCGCATCGGTGGCGTTATTCGCTGGTCGAGCGACCGCTTGGTACAGCATTTCTGGCATCACGCTCAGAGCGCGTCTTTGTTGCCGGTGATGGCTTGTTGGGCGGCCGTGCGGAAAGCGCTTTTGAAAGCGCACGGCAGTTGGGCGATCATTTGAAAACGCTTTTGGCATGACTTATGTCCCGGTGAACATTTTCTAATCGCAGGTTCACCGCATGGATACTTTGACCCGGATGCGCGCCTTTGTGGCGGTCGTTGATCATGAAGGCTTTTCCGCGGCGGCGCGCGCTTTGGGCCGGTCAAAAGCCCTGTTGTCGAAATATGTGCGTGAATTGGAAGATGAACTTGGCTCGCGCCTGTTGAACCGTACGACAAGGCAATTCTCGCCGACCGAAGCCGGCCACACCTATTACCGCCGCGCGATTGATCTGTTGCGGGAATTCGATGATCTGCAGGACGAGATTCGTGATACGAGTTCCGGCCTTTCCGGCAAACTGCGCATCTCAGCACCCCGCACGCTGGCCGATGTGGCGATCGGGCAGTCGCTTGTCGATTTTGCGGTCGCCAATCCGGATCTTGAATTGGAAATCGTCCTGGATGACCGGTTTGTCGACATGGTCGAGGAGGGCTTTGATATCGCGATCCGAATCACCAAGCTTGAAGATTCCTCGATGATCGCTCGGCGCCTGGCGCCGTTTCGCCTTATCATGTGCGCAACGCCTGCCGTGATCGAGAAATATGGCATGCCGTCGGTTGCCGAAGATCTGGCTAAATTGCCGTTCGTCATTGACAGCAACGCGCGCCGCCGCAACACGCTGTCCCTGCAAAAGGACGATGGGACACCGGTCAGCGTCACGGTTCAGGGGCGCATTACCGTCAACTCACCGCTGGCAGCGCGTGCTGCGGCACTGGCCGATATGGGCTTTGTCCTGTCGCCGGACTTCATTGTCGCGCAGGATCTGGCCGAAGGGCGTCTCGTGGAAGTGATGCCGCAAGCGCTCGAAAATGATGCCGGTATCTATGCCGTTTACCCGCATCGTCGTTATTTGCCGTCGAAAGTGCGCGCGCTGGTCGATTTTTTGAATAACTGGTTTAAGAAGAATCAACCGGTTTATCATTCCGATGCGGGATAGTGTCATCCCTTTGCCCGAATTGGGCGAGATGAGGAAAAAATGGTCAGGTGGGTTACGGCAAGTCTGGGCGCGTTAGGAGCGGTGTTGGCATTTAGCCAGCCTGCCCTCGCACACCCGCATGTCTTTGCCGAAGCCCGGCTGGAAGTCGTGGCCACCGACAGCGGAATGCTCGAAGAATTGCGCCATGTATGGCGTTTCGACGAGCTTTTTACCTCGACCGTCATCTTCGAATTTGACGCCAACACGGACAACAGGCTCGATGGCGGGGAATTGGCGGAAGTCGCTAATGTGGTGACCACCTCCATCGCCGATTTCAACTATTTCCAATCGGTCATCGTGAAAGATGACAATATCGATATCGCGCCGATCGACGACATGCTCGTTGATGTGGTCGATGGTCAATTGATCATGATTTTTACATCGCGCACGGTTGCACCGGTGCGATTGGCTGATAATCCGGCCTTTTCTGTCTATGATCCGACTTTTTATACATCGATTGAGTTTTACACCGACGAAGATATGCAATTGCTGAATGCGCCGGTCGGGTGCGGTTTTGATAAAATCGTGCCGGATCCGGAAGAAGCCATTGCACAAAACCAGGCATCGCTGACCGACGCCTGGTTCAGCGATCCTGAAGGCAATGATCTGTCGCGGATTTTCGCAACACGCATGGAGATACGATGCGCGCCGGCCGGATAATTATCGCCGCCTCGATGTTGGCCTGGTTGAGCGCGCCCGTTTTGGCACAATCATCGCTCGGCATTGGCGCAGCCGAGCCGCCCATCGGAAATCCCGGCACCGGCCCGTTTGCCGGGTTTTTTGCCTGGGTCGCGGTCCAGCAGCGTGAGTTTTACCGGCTGATGACAGATGCGCTGTTGGAGATGCGGCAGAGCCCGGTGGCCGCCTGGTCACTGATCGGCCTGTCCTTCCTCTATGGCATCTTGCATGCGGTGGGGCCAGGCCATGGCAAGGTTGTCATCTCGGCCTATATGCTGGCGACCGATACGCAATTGCGCCGCGGGGTCGCGATCAGCTTTGCCTCTTCGGTGCTGCAGGCAATTTCGGCGATCGTGATTGTCGGCTTGGGCTTCTTGGTGCTGCGGCAACTATCGATTTCGATCACGGACACTACGCGCGGATTTGAGATTGCCTCTTATGCCCTGGTCGTGTTGCTCGGCCTTTGGCTAATCGCCCGCTCGATCATGGGATTGCGGCGCAGGCCCATGGCATCCCTGTCGGCCGCCGCAGTGGTTGATCATGCGCATCATCATGCGCACCACCATGATGATCACCACCGCCATCAGCACCATGACAAACACCACCATCATCACCACCATGGCGATGGCGAGGTATGTTCAAGCTGCGGTCATGTGCATATGCCCAGCCCGCGCCAAACCGAGCGGATTGGTACGTTGCGCGAAGCCGCCGCGACGATCTTCTCGGTGGGTTTGCGCCCCTGCACCGGTGCGCTTGTGGTGCTAACTTTTGCGTTCATGAACGGGCTGTGGTGGGCCGGTATTGCGGCAACGGTCGCCATGTCTATCGGTACCGCGATCACGGTCTCAACGCTGGCTGCCATCGCCGTTGGGGCCAAAAGTCTGGCGCAGCGTTATTCAGGCATGCGCGGGCTTGGCCCTTCATTTATCGCGTCGATTGAAATTGCCGGTGGCGTGTTGATTGCCCTGATTGGCATCACGCTGCTCCAGGGTGCGCTTGCGGCCTAATTGCGGTCGGCACCGCGCGTGCGGCCACGCAGCCAAAGACCGACAAAAGGCAGGACGAGAATGGCGGCGATGACGGCGCCGGCAATCCAGGGATTTTCGCCACCAATGGCGAGCATGATCTGCGGTAGAAAGAACAGCAGCAGGCAGAAGCCGATGAACAAGAGCGCGGCCGTGATCAGCGTGCGCCGGTCGTAGCTTGCCGCGGCCTTTTCATCGCCCGATTGATCATCCGTGCTCATAGCGTCCAGCCTCCATCGATCTTGTACTCAGCGCCTGTCACAAAGGCCGCCTCGTCGGAGGCTAGATAGGTCGCAAGGGCCGCAATTTCATCGGCTGTCGCAATCCGTCCCATCGGTTGGCGCGCCAGGAAGCCGGCATAGGCTTTGTCATAGCCGCCGACCTTCTTGCCCAATTCCTGCATGCGTTCTTCCAGCGATGGCGATTGCACCGTGCCCGGGCAAATCGCGTTGCAGCGGATTGCCTTGTCGGCAAAATCCACCGCGACGGCTTTTGTCAGGCCGATCACCGCTGCTTTGGTGGTGCCATAGACATAGCGGTTCGGTGCGCCTTTGAGCGATGAAGCACCCGACGACATGTTGATGATTGCTCCGGTTTTGCCGGTCTCGTGCGCCCGCGTCAGCATGGTGGGCAAAAAAGCCTGGATCATCCGGTGCATGCTTTTCACATTCAGATCGAAGGAAAAGTCCCAGGCCTCTTCATCGGTCTCAAGCACCGTGCCGTGATGCACAAAGCCGGCGATGTTTGCCAGAATGTCGACCTGGCCGACGCTGGATGCGTATTGGTTGACCGCTTGCGTGTCGGTGACGTCAAGCGCCCGAGCGTCGGCGTAATCCGGATTGTTAAGTTTTGCCGCATCGATGTCGGATGCCCAGACTTGTGCGCCTTCGGCGGCAAAACGGTCGGCAATTGCCTTGCCAATGCCTTGCCCCGCTGCCGTGACGATGGCGATCTTGCCGTCCAATCTTGCGCTCATGGTGATCCCTCCCTGATCTCTTCCAGCCGCATGACCTGCTCGCCGCTTTCGTTAAAGTTGGACGGGTCGAGCCATTTTTCCAAGGCGGCCTTCACCGCTGGCCATTCGCTGTCCAAAAGGGAATACCACGCTGTGTCGCGGTTGCCATAATTCATCACTTGGTGCTGTCGGAAGACGCCTTCAAAGGTGAACCCCAGGCGCTTGGCCGCGCGGTGGGAAGCCTCATTGGGATTGTTCAGCTTCCACTCACAGCGGCGATAGCCAAGCTCATCGAAAACCCGGCAGGCCATCAGATAATGGGCTTCGGTCGCCGCGCGGCTGCCCCGCAGTTTCTGCCCATGGGCGATCGCGCCGTTCTCAACCCGTCCATGCTCGGGGACGATGCTCATGTAGCTGGCCATGCCGAGCGCGGCGCCTGTGCCTTTTTCCGCAAAGATGCATGTACGAAAAGCGCCTTTGCGGTTCTGCTTGTCCAATTGCTCGGCCAGATCCTGCCAATTGTTCATCTGCGGCCAGCCAAAATGAAACAGGAGCTGGTTTGTCTGCGCTTCACCGAAAGACTGCCAGAGCGATTGCCCGTGCGCATCAGCATCCCAGGCAACAACATCGATATATTGGCCGGCCATGGGCGCATTCGTTGGCGGCGGGGGCGGTGTCCAGTTCAGCGGGTCTCGGATCATCGTCTTCTCATTGACGGTTCGTCACTTGGCTGCCCATAACGAGCGCTGACCAATTTTGCCATGGGGGCGTCATGCAAACCGTACCGTTCTTTGATCATATGGGCGAAGAAAACGCCTTTGCCGTGTTGGCGCGGGCAACGGCGCTCGCCGCTGAAGGACGCGACATTATCAATCTGGGCATTGGCCAACCGGATTTTTCCACCCCGCCCCATATTGTCGAAGCGGGGATCAAGGCCCTGAGGGATGGCCATCACGGCTACACGCCGGCCAACGGGTTGCTCTCATGCCGCGAGGCGGTGGCGCGGCGCATCGATTTTCTGACCGGTGCCACCGTGTCGCCGGACAACATTATGATTACGCCGGGTGGCAAGCCAGCCATGTTTGCCGCCATCATGATGTTTGGCGCGCCCGGCGCCGAAATCATGTACCCGGATCCGGGCTTTCCGATCTATCGCTCGATGATCGAGGCGACGGGGGCAACGCCCGTGCCGATCCCGGTTGCCGAGGTAAACGGTTTTGCCTTTTCAGCCGATGAAGTCCTCGGCCTGATCAGTGAGCGAACACGGCTGATTATTCTCAACTCGCCCGCAAACCCGACCGGCGGTGTGACACCGAAAGCGCAGATCGACGCTTTTGTCGACGGATTGGCTGCCTGGCCGGGCGTGGCGGTGCTGTCGGATGAAATCTATGATGTGATGACCTATGACGAGGAAAAGCACACTTCGCTTTTGGGTTATGCAGCGATCCGTGACCGGCTGATCATCCTAAACGGATGGTCGAAAACAT
>JBCCRB010000064.1:0-10029 GCA_039208465.1 Pseudomonadota bacterium | reverse complement strand
GGCAAAGGCGATAATCGCCAGCGCCCAGCCGAAGCCGCTGCTGAACCCGAACATGGCCGATTGCGCGATCGTGTATTCACGCTCCACCATGAACAGGCTGCCACCAAGGATGGCGCAATTGACGGTGATCAGCGGCAGGAAAATACCCAGCGCGCGATGCAGGGGCGGTAGGTAGCGGTCGAGCACCATTTCGGTGATCTGCACCATCGCCGCGATGAGGCCGATAAAGGCGATCAGGCTCAAATAGGACAGATCGAGATCGGGCATGCCGGCCCAGGCCCAGGCCCCCGGCGCGAGCAGCGCTGTGTAGACAATGGCGTTGGCGGTGACCGTGATCATCTGAATGATGATGACGGCGATGCCAAGACCAAGCGCCGTGTCGACGCGCTGCGAGACGGCCAGAAAAGTGCAGATGCCGAGGAAGAAAGACAGCGCCAGATTTTCCGCAAAGACGGCGGTGAAAAAGAGTTCAGCCATCGGCTGTCTCCTTCTTCCCGACGCCATAGGGCGAGCGTTCCACCAGATCGACGCGGCGCGAGCGGATGGCCCAGATCAAGAAGCCGATGACGAAATAGGCGCTCGGCGCAAGGGTCATCAGGCCGACCGGTTCGAACCAACCGCCCTCGGCGGCGAGCGGAAAAATCTCAATGCCCAACCAGGTGCCGCGTCCGAAGATTTCACGCACCGTGCCGACCAGCAAAAGGATTAGGCTGTAGCCGAGCGCGTTGGCCAGCCCGTCGACAAAAGACGGCCCGACCGGGTTGCGCATGGCAAAGGCTTCAGCGCGTCCGAGGACCAGGCAATTGGTGACAATCAGGCCTACGAAAATCGACAATTGCCGGCTCAGTTCAAACGCATAGGCCTGCAGCACCTGGTCGGTGACGACGACCAGAGAGGCGATGATGGTGATCTGCACGATGAGGCGCACCGATGGCGGAATGTGCATGCGAATAGCAGAGATTATGACGTTGGAACAACAGATTACGGCGGTTAGCGCAAGTGACATGGTAATCGCTGTATCAACGCTTGTAGTGACAGCCAGCGCTGAACAGATGCCCAGGATCTGCTGCGTGATGGGGTTATTGGTCACCAGAGCTGAACGGATTTCACGTGCGGCCATGTTACACTCCCTGATCCCGAAGGCGTTCCAGCAACGGACCGAATCCATGGTCGCCGAGCCAGTAGCGGATCATGTTGGCGGTACCCAAGCTGGTGATGGTGGCGCCGGAAATTCCATCGACCTGAAACGGCGTGCTGGCGCCGCCGCGCACCACATCGATGACGATCACGCCGTCTTCGTCGGCGACCTGTTTGCCGATCCAACTTGCCTGCCATTGCGGGTCTTCGATACGGGCGCCGAGGCCGGCCGTCTCGCCCTGCTCCAATATCCGTAGTGCCGCGACGGTGCGCAGATCGGCTTCAAGTGCCATGACGGCACTGATGGTTGATTGGTAGCCGCGCCCGCGCATCGGCACGATCAACAGGAGGAGCTCGCCATCGCGCTCAACGATGTTGACGGGGATCTGCGCCGGCCGTGTGCGCAGGCGCGCCAGGTCACGGTCGCCGGGGATCGCGATGGCCAGTTCCTCGCTGGTGTTTGCCGCTTCATAATCGAAACCGGCGGTGTCTGCCTCGGCCACAAACTGCCCGGTCTCCAAATCGACCATGCGCGTTTGCAGACCATCGCCGCCGCTCTCAGCGATCACATCGCGCAGGCCCGGCACGGCGTCGAGCATGGCGGCCATGCGCGCTTCACGCTCGGCGGCGAGGTTCGCCTCCTGCACCGGGCGCAGATAGGCCGTGGCACCGGACACCAGAAGCGCGCAGATGAAAGCCGCCCCGACAGCGACGCCAAAGACTTTGACCGGGTCATCATTGGACCGTGCGAGGAAGCTGATTGCTTTTCTGTCCTGATCAGACATTGGCGCGCCTCCCGATCATCTGGACCAGTTGGTCGATCAGCGGCACGAACAGCGCCGTCAGCAGAACGGCGCGTATCATGGTCTCGGTTGCGGGCGCCTCCGGTCCGCCAAGGGAGACGAAAAGCGATGCGGCCAGCAGGCCCTGGAGGATCTGGCCGATGCGTGTTTGCGCCGAGGCGAATGGATCGCACAGGCAAAAGACAGCGCCGACAAGCAAAGCGCCGGCGGCCGAGACGAACACATCCGGATTGCCGGTCGCCAGCACGAGGCAGGCCAGCGCAAAGGCTCCCAGCGCGCGCCACGGCAACAGGTCGGTGAAGAGGAGCAACAGGATGGCCGGCACGGCGGCGACGGCATGCTGATCGGTCAGCACCGCGAGGCCGGTACCGGGAAAGGAGACGAGCACCAGGACAGCGCTGAGAATTGCCGCGTTCAGAAAGCCGAAGCCGCGACCGCCGAACATCATGTCAGCGAGGATCACGCCCAGGATCGTCATGGTGGCGGCTTGCCATAGCGCCATGTCCGCAGGCAGCAGCACCGCCAATAACAGGGCGGTTGTTATTGCGTGTGCGGTCAAGGGCTGGTGCCGCAGCAGTCTAAAGATCGCTTCGGTGCCGACCGCGCTGACCAGCAGCACAGCCAGCAGCGGCAGCAGAACGGTGCCGTGGCTGAACAGGCTGACACCGACGACGGGTAAGAGCATGAGACCTGTTAGTGCCGAGACGAAGCCGACGCTGCGCGCGTGCAGGAATTGCAGAAAAGCGTTCATCCGCGCGCTCCGGCATACGTGTCGAGCGCAGCGCGCAGCAATTGCCCATAGTCGGCGCCGCTGCCGCATTGGCGGGTCAATTGGGCAACATCTTCCTCAACCATCTTTTCGGCGCCAAGCTTTTGCGCGCTTTCAAAATCATGCGTCATCAGCGCCCGCATCAGGGGCAGCGACGGCGCGCCGAAGGGAAGCGCGTTGAGCAGCGCATTGCGCGGTGTCAGCGGGGCGCCGGTTTCCGTATTTACCACCGGTGAGAGCCCTGCCCGCGCCTTTTGCAGGCTGACGCAATCATCGAAACGGCGCAAATGCGATGAGGGCGAGCCGCCGATTGCGTCGCCCGACAGAACACGCATCGGTGCCTTGTCCGCCGGTTTGCGCAACAGGCCGGTAGCGAGATCACGCAGGCTGGCGCCAATGGGCGCCTCGGTCAGCAGGCGGGCATTGGCCGCATCACCGCCAACCATGGTTTTTCGGGTCCACGACAAGGTGCCGGTTTGCAGCGCCTGGCCAAGCGCCAGCACATCCTGCCAGCCAATGGTCCAGACCTTGGTTTCGGCGCTGCTCAGTTTGAGCGCATGCACATGGGTGCTGGCGAGATGGGCGCAATAAGCGCCCTTGAAGCGGACAGCGCTGATCTTGGGATGGCTGCCTTCATAGAGCGGATTGATGGCGGTTTGCGCGATATGGAGTGATTGCTCAACAAGGAGGGCCAACGCATCGGCGCCGCGCGCGAAGGCTTTTCGTTCACCAGAATCCATCGCGTCGGGATCGGGATTGTTGCCGGTTTTCTGGCATGCGTTCACACAGATGGCCGACGGTGTTTCGTCGATCGAAGGCACTAACCCAAAGGGCCGCGTACGCAGCGCGGACCATAGGCCCGATGTCATCAAAAATTCACACAAAATTGCCGCATCCTTGTCCGCGGCATCTGTTTTCACCGATTTCCGGAAAGGCGTTTCGGCAGCGGGATCGACCGTGACGACCACGCGTTCAATGGCGCGCCGCGCGCCCAACTCAATCGCCTGGACAGTGCCCTGGCAGGGGCTGACAATTGTCAGCGCCGGGTGACTTCTGTCGCAAAACACCGGCGCACTACAGGCAATCTCCTGGCCCTGCTCGACCAGCAGTTTCCAGCGCGGGCCAGCATAATCATGGCCGTAGAGCGCGACTGACGAAACCGTCCGCGTTTCCTCGATCAACGGGGTCGCGGGTGCCGGGCCAGGCGCTGCCATACCATGTCGGAATGCAAAACTTTTCATGATGACCGGTCGGCTCCGCGATGGCTTGAAAGGCATTACAGGCCAAACGCTAATTGACAGGGCGATGACGTCCTTGACCCAAATCAAGGTGTTTGCCGGCCCCGATGGCATTGTCAGGAAAGACCGTCAGTGGAGGTGAATATGACGTACCTACGCATTCTTGCGAGCGCGGCGATGCTGCTGCTCGCCCTGCCTGCCTATGCCCAAGACGACAATCGTGAAGCCCTTGAGCGCCTGTCGCGCATTGTCGAAGGATGGCGGCAATCGCCGCATGCCGATCGCACGGCGCATGCCTTTACCCATTGGAACGATGAGGAGACCGGCGAGATTCCCGGCTCCTGTGCCGTGTGTCACTCCGGCATCGGCTTTGATGCCTATGTGTCCGGTGACATGCAAGTCGCCGGGATTTTGAGTGAACCGATGCCGCTCGGCAGTGTTGTTGATTGCGCTGCCTGTCATGGTGAAGGCGCGACCAATCTGACCGAAGTGCCCTTCCCGTCCGGGGTTCGCGTCGACGGATTTGGCTCCTCTGCCATGTGTGCCGTGTGCCACCAGGGCCGCGCGTCCGGTGTGACGATCGGCAATGCAACGACCGGCATGGAAGAGGATACAGTCTCAGAAGCGCTGGCGTTCATCAATGTGCATTATGCGCCGTCGGCGGGCACGTTGATGGGGTCGGTCACCGGCACCGGTTATCAATATGAAGGCAAGGACTACAAAGGCCAGTTCACGCATGTGCCGGACTTTGCCCAATGTACCGATTGCCACCGGCCGCACTCGCTTGCCTCGGTGCCGATCGAAAATTGTACAGCCTGTCATGTCGGTGCGGTCGAGTTCGCCGCAATCCGGATTTCGCCACTCGATTATGATGGCGATGGCGACACCAGCGAGGGCATCAGCGATCCGATCGCCAATCTGCACACGCGCCTTTATGACGCCATTCAGGCCTATGCGAGCGAAATTGCCGGCACGCCGATCATCTATGCTGATCAGTTCCCCTATTTCTTCACCGATACCAATGGTGACGGGGCTGTGAGCGAAGGCGAAGCGGTGTTTCCCAACCGCTATGCCAGTTGGACACCAAGGCTGTTGAAGGCTGCGCACAATTACCAGTTCGTGGCCAAGGACAAGGCAGCCTATGTGCACAACCCGCATTACGCGCTGCAGATCCTTCATGACACACTGGAAGATTTGAGCGGATCGGTCGATGTCGACATGGCCGGCCTGACGCGCCCGTAATCCGGCTGACAGACAGGATCAAAAAGCATGGAAGATTGGGTTGTCCTTGTTGCCCTAGGCCTGATCTTCCTGTGCGGTCTGGCGCTGGATGTCTTCGGCCGGATCGTCCATGTGCCGCGTGTGACGCTGTTGATGATCATGGGCGCGGTTGCCGGTCCGCCGGTGCTCGGCCTTATTCCGAGCGCGCTGGTTGACCAGTCAGGCCTTTACAGTGATGTCGCCCTGACCATGGTGGCGTTCTTGTTGGGCGGCGTGCTGCGGCCCGCTGAATTGCGCCGCCATGGACGCGAGATCATGGCCTATTCGTTGGCGATCGTTGTCCTGTCCGGTTTGATCGTTTGCCTGGGCCTGTTGGCGCTCGGCGGCGATCCGGCGCTGGCGGTCCTGCTCGGCGCGATCTCGGTTGCGACAGCACCCGCGGCCACGATGGATGTGATCCGCCAATCGGGCCGCACCGATGATTTTGCCAAAACGATCATGAGCATAGTGGCGATCGACGATGCTTGGGGCATCCTGGTTTTCAGCGGGGCGATGGTGGTTGCCGGCATTTTGGTCGGGCTGGAACTGAGCGCGGCGCTCACGCATGGGCTGTGGGAAATCGCCGGTGCGGTTTTGGCCGGCGTCGCGATCGGCGCGCCTGCCGCCTTTTTCACCGGGCGGATCAAGCAGGGTGAGCCGATCCTGATCGAGGCCATCGGTTTGGTGTTTTTGTGCTCGGGCGCCGCGCTTGCGCTCGATGTCTCCTTTCTGCTGACGGGCATGGTTTGCGGCGCGGTGATCGTCAATTTCGCGCGCCACCATGAGCGGCCCTTCCATGAAATCGAGCGGATCGAATGGCCCTTTATGCTGTTGTTCTTTGTGCTGGCCGGTGCGTCGTTCGACGCGGCGAATTTGTCCGGCATCTGGATGCTCGTCATCGGCTTTGTCGTGCTGCGCATCGCCAGCCGGATGATTGGCGGGGTGGTCGGCGCGCGCCTTGGCGGCCGACCGATCAAGGAAGGGTTGTTGATGGGCCTGGCGCTGACGCCGCAAGCGGGCGTCTCCATCGGCATGGCCCTTGTGGCGGCCAGCCAGTTCCCGTTCCTGGCCGAGCCGCTGATCGCCATCGTGATGGTGACGACGATCTTCTTTGAACTGGTCGGGCCGTTTGGGACGCAGATCGCCTTGCGCCTGCACGGTGAGCCCAAACAAGCGCAAATGGAGGGCTCGTAACCCTCCTGGACTTCATACCTTCCCTTCAACCGGCGCGGCGGCCCTTAGAGCCGCGCGATGAGCATGAGACAAAGCAATGGATAGCTATGACGGTTCTGAAAGCTGGCAGACATATCGCGCCCTGGTGGAGGACCAGTTTGGCGTGCCCATCGAGCGAACGCCGGCCGAAACCTGGCGCCTGGTGCGCGCCCATGATCTGCACATTGACGAATGGGACCCCGAGGGCGTGGCAAAGGGTACGCTTATCCTCGTGCATGGCGGCGGCGGCAATGGACGCGTGCTCGCGCCATTTGCCGACTTTGCGGCCGGCCTTGGCTGGCGCGTGCTGGCACCTGATTTGCCCGGTTATGGCCTGACGCGCCCTGCCCCCGATTATCGTTGGGACTATGATGAATGGCCGGCCATCATTGCAGAGTTGGCTGATGAGGCCGACGGGCCGGTGGTTTTGATGGGGCTCTCGGTTGGCGGCATGACGGCGGCGTTTGCGGCCGAAATGGCTGACAAGGTGCGTGGCGTCATCGCGACGACGCTGCTTGATATGAGTGATCCGACAATCTTTGCCCGCAGTGCCCGCTGGCGCTTACTCGGCAGCCTGTCGCTGATCGGCTTCAAGCTCATGCCCTGGATCATCGATCGCGTGGCGCTGCCGCTGCGCTATGCGGCGCCGATGCATGCGATGAGTGACAATAAGCAAATGGCCGAATTCTTTGCGCATGATCCGCTGCTTGGCGGTTTGTGGGTGCCGTCACGCTTCTTCCGCACCATGCACAAAAGGAAGGTTGGCAGGATCGAAACGGGCTGCCCCGTGCTTTTGGTCCATCCGGGCGCCGATGTCTGGACGCCGGCCGACTTGAGCCTGCAGGCGCTTGACCAGTTCGAGCCGCCGAAAGACCATGTGGTTTTGACCAATGGGTCGCATTTGCCGCTGGAACGCCCTGCAATTGACGAGTTGCGCGACCATGTCCGGCACTTTCTGGCGGCGGTGGAAACCGGTTCCGCTATGCCAGCAGCGGGCTGACGAATCCGTCTGGTTTGACCGCCAGAACGGGACAGTCGAGGCTGTTGATGATGTTCTCCGCGGTGTTGCCGATGAATACCCCGCTTAAGCCCGTGCGGGCGACGGTGCCCATCACGATGACATCTGCGCCAAGCGCGCGGCATTGTTCGTGAATGACCATCTGGGGTGCGCCCCGGTCGAGCCGTGTCATGAGTTTTGGCCGCTTCGCGTCGCCTTTGCCCAATTCAGCGCGGAACGCATCCATGTCGGCCTGGCGTGCGTTGAGAATCTCCTGCACATAATTGTCGGCGGTGGCGCGCGCGTCACCGTCTACGGTAAACGCCCACAGCATGCCCTCGCCCAGCGCCTCCCAGGCATGCAGTATGGTGACTTCAGCGTCCGGCCCATCGGCCAGCATGCAAGCGGCTTCGACGACACGCCGGTTCAGCGCCGCCAAGGTTTCCGGTTCGGCGGCGTCGCGGATATCCAGATCGACCGCGGCAAGGATGCGCTTGGGGCGGGATGGTGCGTTTTCCGTCTGTAGCCACACGGGGCACGGGCATTTGCGCAGCAAATGCTGATCGGTGCTGGCGAACAAAAACCGGTCCATGCCAGACAACGGCTCGGCTTTCTTGACGACAAAGTCACAGCCCGATTGCGCGACTTGCTGAATGATTTCGAAAAAGGCCTTGCCAACGAGCATGGTCAAATCAGCCGGCTGGCCGGGCATGATGTCGTTTAGCGTGGCGATGATTTGCGCGCGCTGATGGGCAGCGGCCTCAGCGAGCAGCCTATCAGGGTCTTCGCTGGACAGCCGGGCAAGAATGGACAGATCCTGCGGCGGCTCAACACAGGCAACAAGCTGAAGCGATGCGCCATGGGCTTCGGCGAGCGCCATGGCGCTGCGCAGCGCGATCTGCTCGTCGTCATCGGCATCGACGACAGCCAGGATTTTGCGCGGCGCGGGTAAGGCTTCACTCATGCCGGCAACTCCTTCTGGCCTTCAGGGTCGGCCACGACGCGTTCGGGCGTTGGCGTGTCACCACCGATCATCCGTGCGGCGGCAAACGCGGCATCGCGAAACGGCATCAGCACCAGGTCGGCGCGTTCTTCTTTCAGGGAATGGGCCGTGGCTTCGCGGTGGGCAGCGACGGCAATCTTGCCGTCATAGCCCAGATCACGGACCGCTTTGAGCAGCGCATGGCGGGGATCATAGTGGGTCAGGCCGGTGTCATGTTCGGGCACGGCCATAACCAGCCATTGTGCGCGCGAAAGCGGCAGATGGCCGAGAAATTCCGGATCGGTGGCATCGCCAAACAAAACATCATAGCCCTCTTCGCGGGCATAGCGCACCGCTTCGGGGCTGAAATCGATGCCGAGCACGCGTTTGCCGCTGTCGCGCAAGGCCGCAGCGATGCCGAGCCCGTAACGGCCAAGGCCGAACAGGATAACATCATGTGCGGTGGCGGCGTCACCCTCATTGTCGTCTTCGGCATGGGCGTTCTTGCGTTCAAAGGCACCCAGCACCGGTTCGAAAAGCGCATAAAGCTGATGCGAATAGGTGATCATATAGGTTGAGGCGGCGATGGTCACGAGGCCAACCAGCGTGACAAGCCCCAACGCCTCATCGGCGACATGGCCGATGGTGACGCCCATCGCCATGAAGATGAGCGAGAATTCGCTGATTTGCGCGACCGTGAGGCCGGCAAGGAATCCGGTGCGCTTGCGGTAGCCCATCGCGCCCATGATCGCGAGCACGATCAGCGGATTGCCGATCAGGACAAACAGTGACAGCACCAAGGCCGGGCCGATGCTGGCGCCAAGCACGGACAGGTTGAGCGAAGCGCCGAGCGCGATGAAGAAAAACAGCAGGAGAAAATCGCGCAGCGAAGCGAGGCGCGCCGCGATCGCCTCACGAAACGGGGTCGAGGCCAAGGAGACACCGGCGAGGAGACCGCCAAGCTCTTTGCCGAAGCCGAGATAATGGCCGACGGCGGCCAAGAGCGCCGCCCATCCGATGGCAAAGGAGACCAGAAGTTCCGGCGCACGCGACAGGCGTTCGACGAGCGGGTCGGCGATGTAGCGGATGAAGAGCACGACGAAGACGAGCATGGCGAGGCCATAACCCAAGACTTGCAGCACTTCGGTGACAGCATTGGCCCCTTCGGCCACGGAGCCGCCGACGCCAATGGCAGAGAGCGCGATCATCGCGACGACAACCACAATGTCCTGGACGATCAGGAAGCCGAGCGCGATGCGCCCATGCAGCGCATCGATCTCGCGCTTGTCGGACAGAAGCTTCACGATGATGATCGTCGAGGAGAAGGTCAGCGCGATGGCAACATAGATTGCGGTCAGCGGATCAAGACCGAGCGCGAGCGCGATCAAAAAGCCGAAGATCGTCGTGAAAAGCACCTGCCCGAGGCCGGTGACGAGCGAGACGGGGCCAAGCGTGCGCACCAGATTAAAGTCGAGCTTCAACCCGACCAGGAACAGCAGCAGCGCGATGCCGAGCTCGGCCAACAGATCGATTTGTTGATCGGATTGGGCGATGTCGAGGACGGACGGGCCGGCGAGAATGCCAACGGCGATGAAACTGACGATCAGGGGCTGGCGGAGCAACAGGCCGAT